>JALHUF010000718.1 GCA_022866195.1 Terriglobia bacterium | reverse complement strand
GGTGACAGGGTTATCGTGGCCGGTGAGCAGCCCAATGGCCCATTGGGTTTTGAGGTCGCCGTCGCACAAGCCGCGCACCAGCTCCCGCGCCTTGTGCGCGTCCATGCGGCCGTAAGTGACGCGCGGCTTGTGGGGCAGGCGAACGTCGACCAGCGGCTCCTGGGAGCACCAGCCGATGCAGCCGGTGGGGGCCACCACATAGGGAAGCTGGAGGCGAGCTGTCTCTTCGCCGATGGCCTCGTAAACTTCGTCTGCCCCGGCGGCCAGCCCACAACTTGCCATCCCCACGAGTATCTTGGGATGATTCGGAAGGAGAGTCTTGCGGCCGCGGGCAGCCGCGTGGAGGAGGTCGGTAAGACTCGCGATCCGTGTCGGCGGCGCGCTCATAGTCCTAGACGGCGGCCATAGCAGGCTTGCAGTATCCCTTCAAGACCTTGGGAACCCGGCTCTGCTGTAAGTGGCCGTAGGTGCGCTGGTCCACCCGCATGACGGGCGCCAACGCGCAGCAGCCGAGGCAACGGACCGGCGCGACAGTGAATTCGAAATCGGGCGTAGTGCCACTAGCGGGAAGGTTCAGTTCGCGCAAGACCTTCTCCAGCACTCGCTGCCCTCCGCGCACATGGCAGGCGGTGCCCAGGCAGACTTGCACGAGGTGTCTGCCCACCGGCTCCAGGCTAAAGCAGTTGTAGAAAGTAGCGGCGTGAAATACTTGGGTAAGGGGCACCTTCAGACGGCGGGCCACCGTGCGCAGCGCACTCTCCGGCAAGTAGTGGAACCGACTCTGGATATCCTGTAGGGCCGGGATTAGATTCGCGGCGCACTCCGACCGATTGCGCAAGATCGCATCGACATCAACGTCCTGCATCCTCCCCTTCCCCCTTCCCCCAAGAACCAGGCATCACCCTGTCGCGGCCGACTGCAATCACTCGTAGCCGTACACGGGTGGATGTTGGACGTCTGCTAGTTCCAGTTTATGCTCCAACCCGCAACCCGGGCAGCATTTCACCACTATCGGCCAATGCAGAAACACCAGCGGCTGGGAGGCCATCAGCGGCATCAGCAATCTGCTGCTGGGGCAAACATACTTCCCAACCTCGAATTCCGCCCCGGGGGCATCGTGCGCATGCATGCTGGATTCCCCCCTCACTCCCCCCGAGCAACCGATCAGCCAAACGTAGGCACGCTTGGCCAGCCGTAACTAACTGCAAAATCAAGGGTTGCAACCTTCAGGCACAGCCTCTGCAAGCCGACCGTGCGAGTGCCAACCCAGCAGTGCGTCAGTATACGCAGATTTTCTTATACCTGCCATAAGATTTTTTTATCCACGAGCCCCAGAGCAGCCTACTCCCCTTGCCTCTCCCCTCGACTTGACACCCCTTTGTGGGCAAGCTGATAATCTCCTTGCCTGATGGCCCTGAACGCGGGCCGGAGCGCTGATTGACGACTCCACTTTTCACGCAACTCCCGGGTCAGATTCCCCTGGCTCGCCATGAGCATGTGGCGGTGCTTTATCGCGGCCGCGCGGCCGCCTTCCGGCACGCTTCTTTCCTCGCCGAAGGGGTCGCGCACGGCGACCTGTGCTATTACCTTGCCCCCCGCGCTTACCACGCTGAAATGCTCGATCACCTGCGCGGTCAAGTCGCGGAGCTCGACCGCTACCTTGCCTCCGGAGCTTTGCGCCTGCACGCAGGGCCGGCGGATTTCCCTAGCCTGCGCGCAGCGACGCAGCAACTGTTCATCGAGGCGGAGCGCACGCGCGCGCCCGCCCTCCGCTGGCTGGAAGAGGGCATCTGGCCGGAGGAGGTGGGGTTCCCCATACCCCACTTCTTTGAATTCCACGCCCTGCTCAACTATCAGGTGAAGCATTACCCGAGTGTGGCGCTTTGCCAGTACGATCTGGATCAGTTCGAACCACGCCACCTGTTCCAAGCCATCGCCGTGCATCGGCACCTGCTCGTGGAACAGACGCTGGTGCGCGATAACCCTTTCTATATCCCCGCCGAGAAGTTCCTCTCACTCGCGCCCGAGGAGCGCGAACGCAACTTGGCCCAACTCTTCCGCGAAGTCGGCTTTGACGTGAACAAGCTCCTGGCCACCCTCGCCGGCTACGGGCGAGTACGACCGGGGACCGGAATTCCGTGATAGCTCGTTCCGCCGAAAAATGGTACCAGGGACGGCCCTAGCCCGCTTCCCTTGTGGGACAAAATGTCCCTGCGCCTAGCACCCACCCCGAGCTCCCAACACCGAGAATCGCGCGCCTGCCACCTGCCGTTTTCCGTCTTCCCAATTCATAATTCAGCATTCAAAATTCACCATTCTCCCCAGCCCCTAGTCCCCAGCACCTGCTTTTCCGGGGTTCGCGACTCGGGTTTCGGGGTTCGGGTTTTCCCTAACACCTAACGCCTGACACCTGGAACCCGTTCTTTCGGGACTCGCGACTCGGGTTTCGGGGGGAACTGTACCAGTGATTCTGTGAATCAGTGCCTCAGTGATTTAATGGTCCAATGACCCGATCACTCAATTGCCCGATGGCGCGATGAATCAATGGCCCGATGGCGCGATGAATCAATGGCCCGATGCTCCGGCACCTGACACCTGCCCTCGCCGTGCCCGCCCTTTTGCTTTTATCGCGAGGACGGCTTAAGATAATCCAAGCGGAGGCGAAGCTTGAAAATCAAAGTCGTCGTTCACGAAGCCGAAGAGGGCGGTTACTGGGCCGAAGTGCCGGCCATCCCCGGTTGCGCCACGCAGGGCGACACGCTCGAGGAGTTAATGAAGAACGTCCACGAAGCCGTCGAAGGGTGCCTGTCGCCTCCTGACTTCTGACTCCTGTCTCCTGCCTTCCGCCTTCAGCGTTCAGCCTGCAGAATTCATCAGTCTCGTCCCCCCCCCC
>JALHUF010000080.1 GCA_022866195.1 Terriglobia bacterium | reverse complement strand
GTTGGATTCCTGCCACCGGCGCCAGCCGGAACACGGCTTGCTGGGAGAAATACTGCGCCCCCACGCCGTGATCTCCCGACCACTCATCCGCGGGCGCCTCGGGGTCGTAGTCCACGGGGACGAAGGCCAGCTCGTTCAGCCAGGTGGTGATTTCGCCGCCTTCCGTCACGTAGCCGCCCGCCTGGCTGGAACCCAGGGCGATGCCGAGCACCGCGACATCGTTCAGCGACATGGCGCCGGCGAGCGCCGTTACCTCGCCGTCGTTCACCACCTCGAAGGGAATTCCGCCCCAGGCGTCTTTCAGGTCCACGAAGAGCCGGGTGATTTTCGCGTCGAAGAGGGCTTTGGGGATTCCCCGAAACAGGGAAGCCACGCGCGGCCGATTGTTGATGTACACCCCGGCGGCGCTGCCGCCAATGGCTTCGACGCGCGGCAGGTGCCGAGCGGCGGATTTCAACGCCGCCATGACCTCGTTGAAGTGGTAACTCGGATCGGTGGCGTTTCTGGGGTCCCACACAATTTCTTCGGTGTAAACCGTCTCGCCCTCAATGACCGCAGCCACTTTTCGATCGCTCGCCCCCAGGTCGAAACCTATCCGGCAGCCTTCCAGGTGGCCGCCCAGACGCACCGTTCCCTCGGCCGCAGGCGGCACCTTTTCGGGAGCGGTGATTTCCACCGTAAAAGGATGTTCGTAAACGCCGCCCATGAATTCGAAGTCGAAGGCGCGGGCGCCGCTCGGCGAATAGACCCGCTGGAGGTGCTCGCCCACGGACTGCGGCCCGCCGACATAGACGCGCCATCCGCCGCGCTGCCAGAGGAGAAACTTCACCAGGCGCTCCGCGTACGGCAGGTTCAAGAAGGCGGAACTCGAGCGCTCCGCGAAGCACTCGGTCCGGTACACGGAAACAGACCTGTCGCCGCGCTCGAGCCCGATCACCAGGGGCACGCCTTCTCCCGACTGCCGCACGCGCGCCCGGTAGGCGTGATTGGCCAGCACGGCCGGCGCGAAGCGTTTGTGTAGTGGGGGAGCAATAAGAGGCTTTGAGAGCCGCGCTAGTTCTTCCAACTCATTCATGCTGAAAATCCCTCAGGGGCGTGTCACGCACGCGAGATGATCCGCGAAATGCAGTGTCATCATAGGGGCGCTTTCACAGAGCGTCAACTTGTCAAGAAGTCCGTTCGCGCGAAACCTGGCAGCAGCGGCCAAGTCTTCTGGTCCGCCGCAGTCAAAGGAGAACCACAGACCCCGATTGCCGGTTCGCGCTCCCGGGAGCGCGCTCTCATTCATTCCATCCCGCGTGTGCCTGCCAGTCCAAAATGCGCAGGTGGTTCTCCTCGCGGGGGAGTTCGGCGAAAGTCTTCCGCATCCCTTCGCTCAGATTCCCGCCCTGAGACTGGTAGATCCAACCCATCTCTTGCAGGCGCGCCGCTGCCTCACCGTTCAGGAAGACCGTCATCTTCTCGTAGTGGTAAGGTGCCCGCTTGAAGCCGCCCGCCCCGTAGGCGTCGTCAGCCAGCACCACCGTCTTCGGATCGAGCTTCTTTTCGCGCAGCAGTTCCTGGCAGGCCTTGACCACGAACCAATTGGTAACGCGGTGGTCCACATGCCGCTCATCGGGATGCGTGGTGGCAATCATGGCAGGCTTGAAGTCCAGGATGATCTGCTTGAGGACCTCAATGACCGGCTCGCGTGCGAAGGGCAGGTTGGGTTTTATCACGTTTTCGTAGGGTGCGTGGTCCGTAGCGAGGTAGATGGACAGGAAGGGATATGACGCCTTGATGTTAGGCGACCAGATGGCCCCCGAGCCGCCATCCGGCAGGCCCAGGAAAAGCACCTTGTCGCGCGTCAGCCCGAGGTGCTCCAGGGCTTCCGCGGTTTCTTCCATGCGGACGAGCCCGAATTCTCGCGCCTCATTGGGCCCGCAAGGCTTCGAGTAATACAACTCGCAGGCGCCCACATCCCCGCCGGTGAGAATGGCCACTCGCACCGAGACTCCCGCTTCCACTGCGGCGCGGATGAGCCCGGCGTAGGAGGATTCGTCGTCCTCGTGCGGCCCGACCACCAGCAGAGACGCCGGCATGCTGTTGACCGCGATCTCCGTCACGGTCTCGGCCTGCTGCCGGCCGTCCGGTCCCGCCGCAGACAAGGTGAGGGAATAGACACCTAGCTGCTGCGGCGCCGGGATTGTCCAAACGTCGTACTCGAAGGTTTGGGTCGCGCCGGCGGGGAGGTCATTGATCACCTTGTCGGCGCGCGCCTCAAACTCCCGCCCGGAGGGCTCCTTGATCTTCGCCCGGAGGGTCAGGGATGTCTCTGCTTCCTTCCCCACGTTCTTGGCTGTGACTTTGAGGACGACCTTGTCCCCCGGCCGGTAGAGCGTGCGGGCGTGGTCCACAGTGATGGCCGAAGAAAGCTGTCCCGGCGCGTAGAACTGCCGGTACTTCACAAAATCGATATCGGACTTATAAGGATGGGCGAAGTTGCGCCCGTAGGGCTTGGGCAGATCGCGATTCACGGGCCGGACAATCGCCGGCCTGGTGAACTGCATGTCGTAGAGCACGGTGCGGTCGGCGTTCCAGATGGCGACGGTATAGGTGTCCACCTCCGGCGGCGGAAGCTTTTCGTGCCGCGCCGGGCCGCCTGCGCCGAGTACGGCCACTTGCTGACCTTGCAGGAAAGCCGCGGTGCCCGCCGGCATCATGGGGATGGTCACTTGCGCAAGCGCCGGGAGTTTCAGCTTCTCCTGCAAAACCTTGATCGCGAGTTCGGGATTTTCGGCGGGCTGGGCGGAGGAGCCGGCTTCCGTTGAGAACAGTGAGATCCAGGGGTAGTTGGCATTGGAGAATTCCACCCGCAGGTCATTCAGGTCGCGCTCGGTAAGATTCTCCAGCACCACCTCGCATTGGATGGGTTCGCCGACGGCGTAGAAAGTCTTGTCCAAGGTGAGGCGAGCGATGCGCACGAGTTTGCGGTAAACACCGAAGCCTCTTATCTGCTGCTTGGCGACAACCTCCTCGGCCGCGCGGTCCTCCACGCGCACAGTAACACTGTAGATGCCCGTGGGCGCGCCGGTGGGGATCAGCCATTCGCCCTCATAGCGGACTTCACCCGGCTTCTCCTCCGCCTGGCGATCCAATTGCACGCTGCTCACGCTGGTGGTGCCGACGTATTGAATGTCGGCGAAAACTGCGTATTGACTGACATCTCCGGCAAGTCCCCTCACCGTGGCGCGGAGGGTGGCAATGGAGCCGACGTTGTAACCGACGTCGGATGGCGCGCCTTCGATGGAAAGGGATTGCCCTCGGAGTCCGTGCCCGGCAGAAAAGAAGCAGCCGAGCACCGCTAGCCACATGCACATTCGCTTAATCATTTAGTCTCCCGCAATCTACCGCATCCTATCCATTATTGAGGCCTGGCGTCAGGAGTTCAACTAGAATTCGCACCCACGGGCAAAAAGACTTGCGCCGACTCATGAGGACACTTAGAATGGGCGCGACTCCGAGCCGCATCGTTTATCGGTTATGTCTGTGCGCCGCGCCCTGCAATTCCGTCGATGGCCCCATTGTATTCTACTCGTGCTTTTGCTGGCGTTGGCCGGTTACGCCGGTCTGGCGCAGAAGCGACAGGGGCTCGAGGCTGGCTGGCGCGTAGCCCTCGCAAGCGCTGGGCAGGCTCCTCTGGGGCAGTTCGCGAACGTCCCCCTGCCGGACGAGAGAAGCTGGGGCGATAGCCGCGGCGACGGCTTTCCCGACCTCGCGCGGTTGGACTGCGCCGCCGATCAGGAAAACTTCACGCGCTGGCTCACTTTTCTCGCCGAGGCCTTGTACTATCAGCCAGCACCGAGCGCGCTGGCCGAAGTGCAAGATTGTGCCGCCCTGATCCGTTACGCTTGCCGCAACGCCCTGGTGGCGCACACGCCGGCTTGGCGGCGCGCGGCGGGCCTGGCCTACGCGCCGGGCTTCGGAGACGTCAGCAAGTTCGCCTATCCGCAGTGGCCGCTGGGCCGCGGGCTTTTTCGCACGCGTGCGGGACCCTTCGCGCCGGCTGACCTTCCGGGCGGAGCCTTCGCCGAGTTTGCCGACGCCGCCACCCTCCTCCAGTACAACACGTTTCTGGTGGCACGCGACCTGCGCGCCGCGCGCGCCGGCGATCTGCTTTTCTTCTACCAGGCGGAGCAGCGCGAGCCGTATCACGCGATGCTCTTCGTAGGCCGCTCGCACTTTCAACCGAGCGGCACGGACTGGATCGTTTATCACACGGGCGACCTCGACGGGCGGCAGGGAGAAATCCGCCATGTCCCGGCCAGCCTCCTGATGCAGCATCCGGACCCGCGCTGGAGGCCGCTCGCGGCCAACCCGCGGTTCCTCGGCGTTTATCGTTTCAACCTCCTGCGCTGACCGACCATGAGAATTGAACGCTTGCTTTCCCCGACCACCCGATCTGTTGCGGCGCTCCGGGGGCGCGGCGGCCCGACCCTGGCCCTCGGCCGCCGTTCCCGGGCCATCCACGCCGCCGGGCTCGCGTTGTTCTGGATGTTCGTCGTCCTCGCGCCCGCCCGCGCGCAGGAAGCCGACTCCACGGAGCCCTTCTTCACCGTCTCGTCGCAGCAGACGTACGCCCCGGCGCAGCAGCCGAAGATCTGGATTCAATTTCGGCAGGTGGACCGGCTGGATTTTCGCATCTACCGGGTCAAGGATCCCGTGCAGTTCTTCTCCAAGCTGCGGGACGCGCATTCCTTCGGCGGCGAGAAACACGAGCTGGCGCGCGAGAAGACCTGGCTGGAGCGCTTCCACGACTGGAAGCGCGATCTGCGCCTGGCGATTCGCGATTTCTTCCGTCTGCAACTGCGGTTTGAGACTCGGGCCCGCTACCATTCGGCGCGCGTGCGCGAGCAGAAGTTGAAGCGCGTGCCCCTGGACGTGACTTCCTATGCCCAGGTGCCGTTGCTGAACCGGGAACAGTTGGTCCTTTCCTGGCGCGAACTGCTGCCGCTGACTCGCGACTCGGAATATCGGGAAATCCCCGTCGATCTGCACCAGAAGGGCCTGTTCCTGGTGGAGGTGGCGCATCGCGAGCTGCGTGCTTACACCTTGCTGATGATCACCGATCTGGCTCTGGTGTCGAAGTCGGCGCCCGGCCAGATCCTGCTATTTGTGGCCCAGCGGACGTCGGGCGCTCCGGTCGAAGGCGCCACGGCCGTCATCTACAACAACCATCAGGAGGTGGCCCGGGGCACGACGGACAACTCCGGCGTCTATCAGACTCCCTTCGAGAAGATGAAGCTCGAGGACGCGATTATGGTGGCCGCGAAGGATCAGGATGTGGCCGCCACCAACGTCGAATCGTTTTTCTTTTACGATTCTTCCGCCACCGAGTACGTTGGCTACCTCTACACGGACCGTCCCGTCTATCGCCCCACCCACGACGTGAACTTCAAGGGGATCCTGCGCGCGCGCCACGCCGGCCAGTACAGCCTGGACATCCCCGGGCCCGTGACGGTGGAAATCACCGACGCCAACTCCAAAACCATCTATCAGCAGAAGCTCGCCCTTTCACCCTTTGGCTCGTTTCGCGGCCAGATCACGCTGGGCCCGCTGGCGGCACTCGGGAGCTACTCCATTCTTGCGCACATCGGCGACAAGCAGGTTTATGGCAGCTTCGAGGTGGAGGAATATAAGAAGCCGGAATTTGAGGTGACGGTTTCCACGGACCGGGCTCGCTACCTCCAGGGTGAGGCCATTCAGGCCACCATCAATGCGCGCGACTACTTCGGCGCACCCGTCGCCAACGGCAAAGTTAAGTACTCCATTTACCAGTCACGCTACTACTTCCCATACTGGCGTGTGCTCTGGGGCAGCGAGGACTATGAGGGCGACGAGGGCGAGGGCGAGGGAAGTGATTGGGGTTATTACGGGCAGGAGGTCAGCCAGGGCTCCGGACAACTGGATTCCGAAGGCCTCTTGAAGCTCAGCGTGCCGACGGAAATCGACGAACAGAAGCGTTCCTACCGCTACCGCCTTGAAGCGCACGTCACCGATGCCAGTAACCGCGAGATCCTGGGCGGGCGTGCGGTGCTGGTGACGTATTCCACCATCGTGGTTCTGCTCGATACCAACCGCTACGTCTACCAAGCCGGCGAC
>JALHUF010000717.1 GCA_022866195.1 Terriglobia bacterium | reverse complement strand
GGCTGCGCGAGGGCTTCACGTAGCGCCTTCGCCGCAGCGCGGCGCCAGGCGATGTCACGTCCGAGCGAGAGGAGATGGTTCAGGAAATCGTAGCGGGGCGCTACCGCCGCGAACATCTGGCGGACGGCGCGACCAGTGGACTCGTGATCAGCAGATGGTCCCAGAGGGTTTCCCGGGAAGGGGCGCGAGGGGGTGTCACTCATGCCATTCGACTCGCTGGACCTCGCGGAAAGCAGCCGCCACGGCTCGGCGAGGCACATCGGCCACGATTCTCACCTTCCCAATGCGCTCTGGAAGGACCCAATGAATCCGTCCCCCCACCGCTTTCTTGTCGCGGGGCAGCAAGCTCAACACGCGCTCCGGGAGCAAATCGCAAATGGGCAGCAAAGGCCCCACACGACGGATCAACTGCTCAATTCTTTCTGCCTCGGGTGAGGCGAGCAATCCGAGCCGCTTGGAGAGCCGCGTCGCTGCGAGCATCCCCCAGCCTACCGCCTCGCCGTGCAAGAATCGCTGGTAGTGCGTGGCTTCTTCGAGCGCGTGGCCGAAGGTGTGTCCGAGATTCAAGACCCGACGCAGGCCGGCCTCGCGCTCATCGCGGCTCACCACATTCACTTTGACCTTGGCGGCTTGTGCCAGGAGCGGGCCGAGTGCCGGCGCGTTGCGAGGGCGAAGCATGTCGAGGCGTCGCTCGAACTGATTGAACAGCGGCGGCCCGGCCAGAATGGCGTGCTTGGCCACCTCGTACAGCCCGGAGCGGAATGCGCGTTTGTCGAGGGTCGAAAGCACCGCGGGGTCTGATAAAACCAGGCGCGGGGGGTAGAAGGTGCCGACCAAGTTTTTCATGGCCCGCACGTTGACGCCGGTTTTCCCGCCGATAGCGCTATCCACTTGGGCGACTACCGTCGTCGGTACCTGGACGTAATCAATGCCCCGCATGTAGGTGGAAGCCACAAACCCGCCCAGATCACCCACCACTCCGCCTCCGAAAGCCACGAGCAACGTGCGCCGATCGGCGCCGCCTTCCAGCAGCGCGGCCGCAACGCGTTCCACCATCTTCAGACTCTTCGAGGCCTCGCCCTCCGGCACCCACACAGTGCGGGCATTTTTCAGCCCGCTCGCCGCGCAAAAGGGTTTGCCCCAGCGGCGCCACAGGCCTCGCTCGGTGAGCACAAAGGTGGACCTGTAGCGGGTGGCGGCAAACTTCTTGAGGGCGCGCCATGCGTCCCGTCCCACGATCACGTCGTAGGGAAAACTTCCGGAAGTTACGTGCAGACGTTGCATGGTGCCTCGGTTGATACTTGTCTCGGGAAACAGAGAACAACACATAGCACACACCTGCGCTGGCGGCAAGCCTCGGCGCGCCGGTTCGGGAGATGGAGTTGCGCAAGTGAAGAGCGACAGGCTATCATGGCTCGATCCATGTTGAACGCGACGCAGCAGCGTGTGGACTTTTTAGTCCTGGGCAGCGGGATTGCCGGTGTCCGGGCAGCCATTGAACTGGCGCGGGCGGGTCGCGTCCTGGTGCTGAGCAAGGGAGAGCTGTACGAATCCAGCACGGAGTACGCGCAGGGCGGCATCGCCGCCGCCTTGAGTGAGGACGACGAGGTTTCCCTCCACTTCCACGACACTCTCCAGGCAGGCGACGGGCTTTGCCGCGAGGACGCCGTGCGCGTCCTGGTAGAGGAAGGACCTCGGCTTGTTCACGAGCTGATTGATTGGGGGATGTGCTTCGACCGCGACGGCACGAAGCTGGCGTTCACGCGCGAAGGCGCGCACAGCCGCTCGCGCGTTTTGCATGCTCATGGCGATTCGACGGGCAGAGAGATTCTCCGCGCCTTGATGGCGAAAGCCAAGTCACTGCCCGCCATCCAGGTGCAGCCTTACGCCTTCGCGATGGACTTACTGGTGGAGGATGGCCGCGTTTACGGGACGAGATACCTGGACGAGAAGACTTTAGCTCTGGAAGAAGTCCACGCCGACGCCGTGCTGCTGGCCACGGGCGGCTTGGGCCAGGTGTACAAGGAAACGACCAACCCGGCGGTCGCCTGCGGGGACGGCGTGGCCATGGCCTGGCATGCGGGCGCCATGCTGAGCGACATGGAATTCGTCCAGTTTCACCCCACCGCCCTCTATGTCAAAGGCGCGCCGCGCTTCCTGCTTTCGGAAGCCCTGCGCGGGGAGGGTGCTCAGCTCCGGAACATCGATTTCGAACGCTTCATGCCCAACTACCACGAAGCGGCGGAACTGGCACCGCGCGATGTGGTATCGCGGGCGCTCGTTATGGAAATGCACAGGTGCCGGAGCGAGTTCGTCTATCTGGATCTGACGGGATTGGATCCCGAACACGTCAAGCGGCGCTTCCCCAGGATTTACACGACTTGCCTGGAATACAACCTCGACATCACTACGGACCTGATGCCGGTGCGTCCTGCCGCCCACTATGCCATGGGTGGGGTAGCGACCGATCTGGATGGCGCCACCGACCTCCAGCGGCTTTATGCCGCAGGTGAAGTAGCTGCCACCGGCGTGCATGGAGCCAATCGCCTGGCCAGTAATTCCCTGCTGGAAGGCTTGGTCTACGGGGCGCGCGCGGCCCGTGCCATGATGGAGCAGAAGTCGAGTTTCCAGTCGGCTCAACGGACTGGCGGCGGGGCGACGGCTCCCGCCCCCTTGCCCTCCCAGAGTGCTTCACGCGCCGCCGCAGGACCGACGGACGTGGAGAGGTTCGTTGCCAAGGTGCGCTCTATCATGTGGGACAAGGTGGGGATAATCCGGGGCGGCAAGGAACTCAGCGAAGCGGTGAAGCACCTGGAGGCACTCTCCTTGCCGCACGCCGCGCCCTCACGCCTCTACTTCGAGGCCCAAAACATGGTGGAGGTCGCCCGGATCATCGCGCGCTCCGCCTTGGCGCGCGAGGAAAGCCGGGGAGCGCACTACCGCACGGACTTCCCCTTGAAGAGCGAAACGGTC
>JALHUF010000716.1 GCA_022866195.1 Terriglobia bacterium | reverse complement strand
GGCAGTGGTGAAAGCTGACGCTTACGGCCACGGCGCTTTGCCGGTGGCGAAGTGCCTGGCGGGCTGCGGCGTGGACTGGTTCGGCGTGGCCACCGTCGAGGAAGCTCTGGAGTTGCGCGAGGCGGGTATCACCCAGCCCATCCTGCTGCTCGGCGGGCTTTACATGAGTGACCCGGCGCACCTGGTGGAATACCGCCTGACCCCTTCCGTCTCTTCTACGGCCCGCCTCGATACCTACGCCCAGTGCGCACGCCGCTACGGCCAGCCCATCGAGTTTCACCTCAAGGTGGATACGGGCATAGGCCGGTTGGGGTTGCCTCCGGACCGCCTGGCGTCGTTCCTGCGCCACTACCGCGAACTGGAAGGCCTGCGGCTGACGGGCTTCTTCACCCACCTGGCCTCCGCAGAAGACCTGGTCGCCACGCAGACCCAAGACCAGGCCAGCCGCTTCCGCGCGGCGCTTGCTGAATTGGGGGGCGCCGGAATCGCACCGGAGTGGATCCACGTCTCCAACAGCGCGGCGCTGCTGGCGGGGCTGGCCTTCCCAGAGAATCTGGTGCGCGTGGGCGCGCTGCTGTTCGGCTACTGCCTGCCACTCGTCATGCCGCCGGACCGGGAAGCGCGCGAGCTCGAGACCTTCGAGCCCATCCTGAATTTCAAGTCGCGCGTTGTCTTCCTCAAGGACGTGCCGAGCGGGACACCCTTGGGCTACGGCGCCGCCTTCCACACGCGCCGGCCCTCGCGCATTGCCACCGTGCCCGTGGGCTACGCCGACGGCTTGAGCCGCGCGCTTTCCAATCGCGGTCGCGCCATCGTCCGCGACCGCTATGCACCCATCGTCGGCAACATCAGCATGGACCTGACACTGCTCGACGTCACCGATATCCCCGGCGTGGACGTGGGCGATGAAGTGATGCTGCTCGGCAGGTCCGACCACTGCTCGATCACCGCCGTCCAAACCGCCCAGTCGCTCGGCACCGTCCCCTCCGAGGTTCTCTGCTCCATCGGCAAACGCGTCCCGCGCCTTTACATCGACTGAAATCTCTCGGAGTACTCGGGCCTTGAGGTGCGAAGTAGGTTCACAGTGCCCCGCGGGAGGGCAGTGCCCTCCCCTTCCCTACCTCAAGAACAATTCAGGGAAGACCTTGCGGTAGATGGCCATGCCGAGCGCGGCGTCCATGCCGAGTTCTTCGAGGGCGCGGATTTCTTCGTCGGCAGTGATGCCGCCCGCAGCGGTGATGCGAAGGCTGGTCAGCGAACGGAGTTGGCGGAACCAGTCGATATTGGTCCCCTGGAGTTTCCCTTCCGCCTCGATATAGGTGCAGAGAAATCCTGAACAGAAAGGTTCGAGTTGCGGCAGCGCCTCCTTTGAGGTGAGTGGCAGGACGGTGCGCCAACCGTGGATGGCGACGTGGTCGCCCAGGCAATCCACGGCGATCATGAGCTTGTCGCGGGGGACGGTGGCCGCGAGGGAACGCAGGAAGTCGTGGTTGATGCCTTGGGCGGTGAAGGCCGAACTGCCTACAATGACTTTGTGGGCGCCGTCATTCACCACCTCCAGCGCGCGCTCCACGCTGCGGATGCCGCCGCCCACGCGGCAGGGTTTTCGCTGGCAGAGTTCGCGGACAATGTCGGCGTTTCCCTC
>JALHUF010000715.1 GCA_022866195.1 Terriglobia bacterium | reverse complement strand
TTGACGTTGAAGCCTTCGGGATACTCGAAGAGCGCATCCAGCGTGTCGGGCACCTCGCGGCCGTCTTTGCGGTAGAGGATCCCGCCCGAGGCCACCACGCTCGCGGGCACCTTCGCGTCCATGATGAAGTGAATGGAAGTGATGAGGTGCACGAAGAGATCGGTGGAGATGCCGCCCGAGTAGTCCCAGTACTTGCGATAGCGGAAGACGCGTTCGGCATCGTAAGCGTGCTTGGGCGCTGGTCCCAGCCACTCTTCCCAGTTGAAGTTGACGCCGTTCTTCAGATCCAGCGGGATGGGATAATTCCAGGCGCCGGTGGAACTGTTGCGGTTGTAGGAAGCCACAATCTTCGTCACCTTGCCGAGCTGCCCGGAAGCCACGAGCTCGCGCGCCTTCTTCTGCAACGCCGAGCTGCGTCCCTGGCTGCCCACCTGCACCACGCGGTTGTTGCGCTTGGCAGCCTCGATGATCTTCGGGCCTTCTTCCACCAGCCGGGTCATGGGCTTCTCGATGTAGACGTCCTTGCCAGCGGAGAGGGCATCGAGCACGATGGGCAGATGCCAGTGGTCGGGCGTAGCGATGACCACGGCCTCCACGTCCTTGCGCTCCAGGACTTTCTTATACTGCGCGTAGTTGGTCTCGATCTGGCCTTCCGTGCGCTCCTTGGCGCGGTCCAGATGACCCTGGTAACAATCGCTGGCCACCACCAGGTTGGCCAAGCCTGTCTGCTTCGCCGCGTCCATCAAGATGTGGCCGCGGATGCCCGCGCCGATGAACCCTACTCCGACGCGGTCCGCCGGGTTGGCAGGCTTGGGCAGCGCCGCAGCTGCTTCCAGCGGCACCCACTTGCCGTTCAAGAGAAACCCCAGGCCGGCGAATCCTGCGGCGCCGCGGCGCATGAAGTCGCGGCGGGTCAGATCACGAAATGAAGGCATGTTCTCTTCCTCCTTGCTGGCCGGCGAATGGCGGGGAATCCGGGACCAGAATGCCCTACCCCTACTCCCTGGGTGCTGGGCCAGCATGCACTCTATTCTTAACCCGCCGGCCGGCTGGAATTCAACCAGAATCGTGTGCACCCCAACGCGATTTGTGGCCCCAAAGCTGTTCCTGTCTGGTATTCTTTTTTTTGCCAGTTCTCACTGTCCGCCTTGAGGAGCCTATGCCTGCCGAGCAGAAACCGCACCCCGCGATGCATCAGCACCCACAACTTGCCTATCAAGACAGTCGCTTCCTGGAGAGTGCCGACGCGCGCACGCTGCGCATGGTGGCCGAGTATCTGGAGCCGCAAACGCGTCTGCGGCGGGCGGGAGTTCAGAACACCGTAGTGTTTTTCGGCTCGGCGCGCATACTGCCCCGCGAGGAAGCGGTCAAACACCTGCGCGAGCTGGAGGGCCAGGGGAAGGGCGGCGGTTCACCCGCCACCCCCGAGCAACTGCGGGAAGCACGCACGGCCATGCAGATGTCGCGCTACTACGAGGACGCGCGCGAGTTGGCCCGGCTGATTACGCGCTGGTCGCTCTCGCTCAAGAACGGCGGCCACTTCCTGGTCGTCTGCTCCGGCGGCGGCCCCGGCATCATGGAAGCCGCCAACCGTGGCGCCGCCGAGGCGGGCGGCAAATCCATCGGCTTCAACATCACGCTGCCCATGGAACAGAAGCCCAACCCGTATATCACCCCGGAATTGAGTTTCCTGTTCCGCTACTTCTTCATGCGCAAGCTCTGGTTCGCGCAGCCTGCCAAGGCCCTCCTCGTCTTCCCCGGCGGCTACGGGACCATGGACGAGATGTGGGAATTTCTCACCCTGGTGCAAACTCACAAGCTCGGCCATCGTGCCACCATCCTGCTCTACGGCTCGAAATTCTGGAAGAAGGCCATTAACTTCGACTGGCTCCTCGAGGCGGGAACCATCCTGCCGGAAGACTTGCGCTTGATCCGCTTTGTTGACAGCCCCCAGGAAGCCTTCGCCCTCCTGAGAAAGCAACTGAGCCGCGACCGCGCCCAGCGCATCGCCCTGCGCCACCCGTTTGTGTAACGGGGACAGCAGGGGCTTGTGTGCGCGGCAGTTGCCGAAGGCCCACGGCCGGCAGGGAGTAGAGCATTCTCAGCTTTAGCCGTGACTGGTGCGCCTTCACGGCTCCTCAAGCCTTTCCACCTCTTCAACAAAGCAAATGGCTGCGCGGGATCGTCAAGCGCCTTGTAGGGCGCGTTCCCCTCATGTGGGCTGGCGGCTACACAAGAGAACTACGCAGCCGGTTGATATTCTCGGCCGAGAGTGCGAAAGTTATGCGGCGTCGAGCCACACCTAGACTTCAGATCGCGGCTTGTCCAGGCCTGAGGGGGACCAAGCGCGAAAGTCGGGTTCCGTTCCGGGAGGGACTTATGCGGCGACTATTCTTTCTCATCGTTGCCCTGCTTCTCGTCGTGGGAAATACCGGGCGCACCGACAGACCCATCCTGGCACTTGGTGGCACGTCCTTGCAGGCAGCGCCTCAGCAGGCTGCTGCGGATGCCACCCCGCTCAAGATCGAAAAGGCCACGCCGGAAAACGCAAAGCTCACGATGGTGCCGGGAAAAGGGCCCGGCGGCCAGCAGGCCTGGAAAATCGAATTCGCGCCCGCAAAAAGAGCGCGCCTGTATTTTTCCGCAGGTGAGAAGGCCTGGGATTGGCGCGCCTACGGCGCCTTGGCTTTTGATTTGACCAATCCCTCGGACGAGGAAATCAGTTTTGGCATACGCATTGACGACGCCCTCACCGCCGATGACACGCACCACAGCGTGACTGGCCACTCGACGATTGGGCCTCGCCTGTCCGTTAGCTATTCCTACCCGCTGGGCCCGACGCTGCCCATGGAGAACGGCATGCGGGGCGGCCCACCCTTCCCGGGCGTTGAACCCATCATCTACGGTTCTTTCAAGCGCGTGGACGAGAGCCACGTGACGGCCTTTCAGATCTTTCTCGACCGGCTCCCGGCCGCGCGCACGCTCATCCTGGACAACCTCCGGCTTCTGCCCCCCGTTTCTTATGAGGGAATTGTGGATGCCTTAGGCCAATACACTCGCGCCGATTGGCCGGGAAAGATCAAGGACGCCAGCGATTTCGCCCGCCAGCGCGCCGAGGAAGAAAACCAGATCCAGGCCGCGCCCACCCTGCCCGAGCGCGACGAGTATGGCGGCTGGGCCTCCGGCCCGCAGATTCAACCCACCGGTTTCTTCACCACGGTCAAGCGAGATGGCAAATGGTGGCTGGTGACCCCGAGCGGGCATCTATTCCTTTCCTTCGGCGTGGATACGATTGCACTTACCGAAGGCCCCACGATGGTTACCGGGCGCGAGAAAATGTTCACGTGGTTGCCGGCCGCGGACGACCCTCTGTCCAAGCATTTCGCCGACACCACCGAAGTTCTCTACGGGCCGACCAAGAAGGGTAGGACTTTCAACTTCTACTCGGCCAACCTGGAACGCAAATACGGGCCGGAGTGGCTGCCCAAGTATCGCTCCTTCGCGCTGGACCGGTTGCGCGCCTGGGGTTTCAATACCATCGCCAACTGGTCGGACCCTGCTCTCTACGACCTGAAGCGCGTTCCTTACACAGCCACCGTTGATCTCGGCGGCGATTACGCGCGGGTGGCCAGCGGCCAGGATTATTGGGGCAAGATGCACGATCCCTTCGACCCCAAGTTCGCCGCTGCCGTGGACAAGAATATCCGCGACACCGTCCAGCGCTACCGCGACGATCCCTGGTGCCTCGGCTATTTCATCGACAACGAGATTTCCTGGGGCGCGGGCGACAGTGACCGCGGCCATTACGGGCTGGCATACGTAACGCTCGCCGCAGGCAAAGATTCACCCGCCAAGCAGGCCTTCGTGGAGCAACTGAAGCTGCACTACGACAAGGTCAGTCAATTGAACAGAGCCTGGGGCACGACATTCTCGTCCTGGGTGGCTTTGCTCAATCAACCTTTCAAGCCCGAAGGCGCGCTGACTCCCCAGATGCGGCAGGACTTCTCGAGTTACGTCAAGAAATTCGCGCAGCAATATTTCAGCGTCATCCGCGATACGCTGAGGAGATATGATCCCAACCACCTCTACCTGGGCTGCCGCTTTGCCTGGCGCACCGCGTAACGAAAAGCAACCAAGCTGAGAGGCAACAACAGCACAGAGAACGCCGCCAGCGCGGCGATCTCTCGCCATAAATCCGCCAGCGATTCCCCGGCCAAAAGTGCGCGCCTCATCGCCTCCAGCGAAT
>JALHUF010000714.1 GCA_022866195.1 Terriglobia bacterium | reverse complement strand
GGGAAACTGGATTTTGAGTCCGCGGATCACCAACTGAATCCCCGCTACACGTTCGAAACCTTCGTGGTGGGATCCTGCAATCAGTTCGCGCACGCTGCCGCGCGCGCCGTAGCGGAGGCGCCCTCCAAGGCTTATAATCCCCTGCTCCTTTATGGCGGCGTGGGTCTAGGCAAGACGCACTTGATGCAGGCAGTCGGCCACGCCGTCAAGAAGAACTGGCGGGAAATGCGGTTGGCCTACGTCTCCTCCGAAAGGTTCACCAACGAGGTGATCAACTCGATCCGCTACGACCGCATGCTGTCGTTCAGGGAGAAGTACCGTAACGTTGACGTGCTGCTGATGGACGACATCGAGTTCCTGGCAGGGAAGGAGCGCACACAGGAGGAGTTCTTCCACACCTTCAACACGCTCTATGAGGCACAGAAGCAGGTGGTGATTTCGAGCGATTGCCCCCCGAAGGAAATCCCCGGATTAGAGGAACGTCTCCGCTCGCGGTTCGCTTGGGGGTTGACTGCGGACCTGCAGACGCCCGACTTGGAGACCAAGTTGGCCATTCTGGCCAAGAAAGCTGAGGCGCAGGGCGTCACGCTGCCCGATAACGTCGCGCTCTATATCGCCACGAATATCAAGTCTAGCGTTCGCGACCTCGAGGGCGCGCTCACCCGCCTGGTCGCGTACTCTTCGCTCACTGGCGACGAGGTCAACTTGCCGATGGCCCAGCTGCACCTGAAAAACCTCATTGACCTTGACGAGCGCCACGTCTCCATCGAGAACATTCAACGAGTCGTCTGCCAGGAATTTGGCTTGAGCCTGGCGCAGCTGAAGGCGAAGAACAACAGCCGGGGCATCGCCTACCCGAGACAGATTGCCATGTACTTGGCCAAGGAACTAACCCCAGCATCCCTGCCGCAGATCGGGAGAGAGTTTGGGGGCAAACACCACACCACGGTCTTGCACTCCGTCAGTAAAATTGCGGGTTTGCGCAAGACGGACCGGGATTTAAACAGACTTATCAACAAGCTTAGCGACAGCCTGAATTAGACTTAGCCTGTTCTCGACAAATCTGCACGGTGGAAAATCAGTGAGCCACGCAGGCGACCGGACTTTTACGCAGTGCCTCACAAGACTGCTTGCCGCGTTCACAGGGGTGCAGATTGCAAGCCCTTCGGGAGCAGGGTCTTTGCACATTTTCCACAAATACACAGGTTCTACTGCTAAAATACTATATACGGGGATTTGACCTTATGGAATTCTCTGCCAAGAAGTCAGACCTCCTGAGAGAGCTTAACCTAACGCAGGGGGTGGTTGAGAGAAAGACAACCATTCCCATTCTTTCCAATGTGCTCCTGGAATTTGAGGGCGCAAGTGTGCGAATTAGCGCCACGGATTTGGAATTAGGGGTGCGCTGCGGCTGTCCTGCCAAGGTGAAGAAGGAAGGAGCGGCAACCGTTCCGGCGAAGCGGCTTCTTGAGATCGTGCGGTCTCTGCCGGAAGCTGATATTCGTTTCAAGATTCTTGAGAACCACTGGGTCCAGGTTACCTGTGAGCGGTCCTCGTTCAAGCTGGTGGGGATGGCCAAAGACAACTTTCCGGTTCTGCCACCGATTCCCAAGGCGCTGGCCACCATCCCGGCGAGTACCCTCATAGGTTTGATCCACAGGACCATTTTTGCGATCTCCAGTGAGGAGTCGAGGTATACCTTGAATGGGGCCCTTTTACTGCTTAAGCCGGACAGCATCTCGATGGTGGCGACGGACGGGCACCGGCTTGCCCTTGTGGAGCGAGGGACGCCGGTTGGGGGTATATCCAACGAACTGCGCGCCTTGATCCCCAAGAAGGCGATGGGGGAACTCCTCCGCTTGCTGCCTGAAAGCGAAGAGGAAACCCCGGTGCAGTTTTCCAAAGATGAGAGCCACCTATTCTTCTCCGTTGGCGAACGCGTGCTCATTTCTCGCATGCTGACCGGGCAATTCCCGAATTACGAGGCGGTCCTGCCGCGGGAGAACACTAGGATTGTCGAGTTGGACAAGGATCGGATTACCGCCGCGGTACGGCGTGTGGCCCTGCTCGCCGACGAGCGGTCGCGCGCGATCCGGGTTCAGGTGGACAAGGAACGGCTGGAGGTCTTCTCTTCGAGCGGAGAGTACGGCGAGGCCTACGAGACGCTGGACGCGCAATATGAAGGGGAGGCCTTGCAGATTGGGTTCAACTATCAATACCTCCTGGACTTCTTCAATGTGTTGGGCGAGGGCGGGAAGGTTCGCTTGGAGCTCAAGGACGAGCAGAGCGCAGGGCAGTTGCGTCCCGGCGATGAGGAGACATACCGCTATCGCTACGTCGTGATGCCCATGCGCATTTAGTGCGGGTGGGAGCACCAAGGTAGTTGCGGACTTGGTGCTGGCCCTTGACGCGCAGGGGCGTGGCAAGGGTCCAGAGCGCAGGCGGTCGAGGGGTGGAACTCCCGCGAAAGATTTACTGCAAGTCAGGTTTCGGGGAAATCTTGGGCCGACGGGGAACTTGCTTCTCTGTCGGTCTTTTCGTGTAGGGCGGGTGAAGCGAGGAGGTTAGGGGGGCAAGTGGCGAAGCAGAAGGCAGCCAATAACGGCGCAGGCGAAACATACGATGCCGCGAGTATCCAGGTTCTGGGTGACCTGGAGGCGGTGCGTAAGCGGCCGGCCATGTACATCGGTTCCACGGGCCAGACGGGCCTGCACCACTTGGTATGGGAAGTTGTGGACAATGCGGTGGACGAAGCGCTGGCAGGGTTTTGCGACCGTGTAGACGTCACCGTCCACACCGACAATTCGGTTACCGTTATTGACAACGGGCGCGGGATTCCCGTCGATCTGCACAAAGACGAGGGCCGCTCGGCCGCCGAAGTGGTAATGACGGTGCTGCATGCGGGCGGCAAGTTCGACACGAACAGCTACAAAATCTCGGGCGGCCTGCACGGCGTGGGCGTTTCGGTGGTCAACGCCCTTTCGGAGTGGCTCGACCTCGAAATTTGGCGCGAAGAGGGGAAAGACGCCACGCGCTACACTTGGGAACAGTCCTACGAGCGGGGGAAACCGCTGGCTCCGCTTAAGAAGGCCGGCAAGACCGAGCGGCGGGGAACCAAAGTCACGTTCCTGCCTGATGCCAAGATTTTAGATTCAATCGAATTCAACTACGATACCCTCGCGCAGCGTCTCCGCGAGCTCTCCTTCCTGAACAAGGGCCTGACCATCCGCTTGAAAGACGAGCGGACCAGCAAGCAGAGTGAATTCCACTACACGGGTGGCATCTCCGAATTTGTCAAGCACCTGAACAAGAATAAGGACGTCCTCCACTCGACGCCCATCTTCGCGGAGGCCCAGCGGGAGGAGGTCAACATCGAGTTTGCCCTCCAATACAACGACGGCTACGCGGAGACGGTCTTCTCCTTCGCCAACAACATCAACACGGTGGATGGCGGCACACACCTTTCGGGCTTCCGCTCGGCGCTGACGCGCGCCATCAATCAGTTCGGGCAGAACCAGGGCCTTTTCAAGGACGTGAAAGAAAACCTCCAGGGTGAGGATGTACGTGAGGGGCTGGTGGCGGTCATCAGCGTCAAGTTGCCGCAGCCGCAATTTGAGGGGCAAACCAAGGGGAAGCTTAACAGCGATATCCAAAGCACCGTGGCGAGCTTTGTGTACGAGAAGTTGATGGAGTGTTTCGAGAAGAATCCGACCGTAGGGCGCAAGATCTGCGGTAAGGCCGTCGACGCGTCTCGCGCCCGCGAGGCCGCCCGCAAGGCCCGCGAGCTAACCCGGCGGAAAGGGGCGCTTTATTCCGGCGGCCTGCCCGGCAAGTTGGCCGACTGCCAGGAGAAGGATCCGCAGCGCTGCGAACTGTTCATTGTGGAGGGCGATTCGGCCGGCGGCTCAGCCAAGCAGGGACGCGACCGGCGCTACCAGGCCATCCTGCCCTTGCGGGGCAAGATACTGAATGTGGAGAAGGCACGCCCCGACAAGATGCTTTCCCACGAGGAAATCCGCGCCCTGATCACCGCGCTTGGCACGGGCATCGGCAAAGATGATTTCGACATCGCCCGGCTGCGCTACGGGAAGATCATCATCATGACCGACGCCGATGTGGACGGCTCCCACATCCGGACGCTGCTGCTCACGTTCTTCTATCGCCAGATGCCGGAGCTGGTCGAGCGCGGCCACGTCTATATCGCCCAGCCGCCGCTCTATCTCATCAAGAAGGGCCGGAGCCTGCGCTACGTCCGGGACGAGAAGGAATTTCGGCGCGAGGTCATGCGGCGCGCCACGGAGGACCATGCCGTGGAGATCGGAGCTGGAGCAAATAAGGTCCGGCTCCAGGGCGGCGAGTTGACCAATTTCCTTATGGCCCTGGCCGAGTACATTGAGATCTTCGATAAGCTTGAGAAGCGGATCGGCGACGCGCGCGTCACCAACGCCATGCTGAAAGCCGAGCTGGGCAAGAAAATGGAATTGGAAGACAAGACGAAGCTCGAGCTTGTGGCCAAGGAGCTGAAGGCGGAGGGCTTCAAGACGGCACTCAAACTTGATGAAGAACACAACCTCTACACCCTGGCCTGTTCCGCCGAGACCTTGGGCGAGCGGACCGTCGACTGGGAACTCGTTTCCAGCGCCGATTACCGACGCTTGCTCGACCTGCACCGCCGCGTGCGAAACTTCGACAAGCCGCCGTTTACACTCTCGGCGAACGGCAACCAGCTCACCATCGAGACTCGCGAGCAGCTGCTGGAGCACGTCATGGCGGTCGGTAAAAAGGCGTTCACGGTGCAGCGCTTTAAGGGCCTGGGTGAAATGAATCCCACCCAGCTCTGGGAAACCACCATGGACGCTGAGCAGCGCACGCTGCTCCAGGTGCGGGTCGAGGACCAGGTGGAGGCGGATTCGATTTTTACCGTCCTGATGGGCGACGCCGTCGAGCCCCGCCGCCAGTTCATCCAGGACAACGCCCTCGACGCGAAGAACCTCGATATCTAGCTGCTAGCGCGACCGATTGGGGCGGCCGGCTAGACGGGGCCTTACAGGACTTAGCAGGTCGCTTGGCCGTAGGGCAGGACCACGAATTGAGGAAAGAACCTCATGGGTGATCAGGAGCTGATCAAGCCGTTGCGGGAAGTCCCGGTCAACATCGAAGACGAGATGCGCAAGTCGTATCTCGACTACGCGATGAGCGTGATTATTGGGCGCGCGTTGCCGGATGTCCGCGACGGGTTGAAGCCGGTGCATCGGCGCATCCTCTACGCGATGTATGAACTGGGATTGACCTCCGGCAAACCATACCGCAAGTGCGCGAAGATCGCGGGCGAAGTCCTTGGAAAATACCACCCGCACGGCGAAGTCGCCGTTTACGACACCCTGGTGCGCATGGCGCAGGACTTCAACATGCGCTACCTGCTGATTGACGGCCAGGGCAATTTCGGCTCGGTGGATGGCGACTCGGCGGCGGCGATGCGCTACACCGAGGCGCGCCTCTCCCGCATTGCTGAGGAAGTGCTGGCGGACATCGAGAAAGAGACGGTGGACACCGGCCCCAACTACGATGAGAGTTTACAGGAGCCGCTCGTCCTCCCCACGAAAATACCAGTCTTGCTCGTCAACGGCTCGGACGGCATCGCGGTCGGCATGGCCACCAAGGTTCCCCCGCACAACCTGACAGAAATTATCGACGCCACGATTCTGCTCATCGCGAAGCCCAATGCTACGCTCGAGGAAGTGCTGTCGCTCGTGCCCGGGCCCGACTTCCCCACCGGCGCCTACCTCTATGGCAAGAGCGGTATTCGCGCCGCCTACGAGACCGGCCGCGGCCAGTTCACCATGCGCGCCAAGGCCGCCATCGAGCGACCCACCAAGGAAAAACAGCAGATCGTCATCACCGAAATTCCTTTCCAGGTGAACAAGGCTAAGACCATCGAGCGCATCGCGCAGCTTGTGCAGGATAAGAAAATCGAGGGCATCTCCGACATCCGCGACGAGAGCGACCGCGACGGCATGCGCATCGTCGTGGAGCTCAAGCGCGGCGAGCAGCCGGAGGTCATCCTCAACAACCTCTACAAGCACACCCAGCTCCAGGACACTTTCGGCATGATCATGCTGGCCATCGTCAACGGCCAGCCGCGCACGCTTTCGCTGCTGGAAGCCATCCAGCTCTTCATCGATCATCGCGTCACGGTGGTTCGCCGGCGCACGGCCCACGATCTCCGCAAGGCGCAGGAGCGCGCCCACATCCTGGAAGGGTTCCTGAAGGCGCTCCAGCATCTGGACGCTATCATCAAGCTGATCCGTGCCTCGCAGACTCCCAAGGAGGCGCGCGAGGGCTTGATGGCGCGGTTCGAGTTCACCGAGCGCCAGGCGCAGGCCATCCTGGAATTGCAGTTGCAGCGCTTGACCGCGCTCGAACGTGAGAAGGTGCAGCAGGAGCACGATGAACTTCAGAAGAAGATCCGCGAGTACGAGGAAATCCTGGCGAGCGACAAAATCCTGAAGAAGGTCATCGTGGAGGAGCTGAAGCAGGTCCAGAGAGAGTACGGCGACCTGCGGCGCACCGAGATCATCGAGGAGCAGGCGGAGATCAAGCTGGAGGACCTCATCGCCGTCGAGGACGTGGTCATTACGGTCTCACATTCCGGCTACATGAAGCGCACCCCGCTCTCGACCTATCGCCAGCAGCAGCGCGGCGGCAAGGGGCGGCTGGGCATGAAAACCCGCGAAGAGGATTTCGTCGAGCACCTCTTTATCGCTTCCACGCACAGCTACATCCTGGTGTTCACCAACATCGGCAAGGTGCATTGGCTGAAGGTTTACGAGATTCCCGATGTGGGCGCGGCGGGGCGCGGGAAGAACATCGTCAACTTGGTCAACCTAGCGCAGAAGGAGAAGGTGGCCGCGCTGGTGGCTGTCAAGGAACTGCCCGAGGAACCCAAGGACGTCACGATCGAGGGTGAGACTTACGCTGCCGAAGGCTATGTTGTGCTGGTCACCCGGCAGGGGACTATCAAGAAGACACGCTTGGCCGACTTCTCGAACCCCATGTCGCGCGGCATCATCGCCATGGGCATCGAGGAAGGCGACGAGCTTATCGCCGCCAAGCTCACTTCCGGTCGCGACACCATCTTCCTGGCCTCGCACGAAGGCATGGCCATCCGCTTCCGGGAAGGCGATGTGCGCGATATGGGCCGCCAGGCCCACGGCGTTTACGGCATGGACTTGGAAAAGGGTGACTACATTGTGGGGATGGAGATCGTGGGCGAGAAAGAATTGATTCTCTCCGTCACCGAAAAGGGGTTTGGCAAGCGGACCGCCATCACCGAATACCGGGTCCAGTCGCGCGCGGGTAAGGGCGTCATCAATGTCAAGACCACCGAACGCAACGGCAAAGTGGTGGGCGCGTTGAGCGTGACGGAAGAGTCGGAAGTCATGCTCATCAGCCAACAGGGCAAGATTGCCCGCCTCGATTCAAGCGAGATCCGCGAATGTGGCCGCTCCACCCAAGGCGTCCGGCTCATCCATCTCGAAGAGGGCGACCAGCTCGCCGCCGCGTGCTTGATCAAGGGCGAGGCTAACGGCGGTCTCGCTCAGGCGGCGGTGATCCAGTAGCAGGCTTTAGCGGCGCTCTAGGAGCGCCGGAGGGAAGCGGGACGCGGCGGTCGTAGACCGCTGCGACAGAAGTGCGGGGCACGGCGGGCCGTGCCCCTACTTGTTTTGGCTGGACGCGGCGCGCTATCCTAATCTTCAGGGCCGAGCGCATGGGTGAACTGGAAAACAAGGAGCAGCGGCTGTGCGAGCGACTTTCCGCTGTTCCATCCCTAATTGTTGCGTACTCGGGCGGCGTGGATTCGGCGTATCTCGCGTACGCTGCACACCGCGCGTTGGGCGAGCGCATGCTGGCGGTGACGGCGCTGAGCGCCAGCTACTCGGCGCGCGACCGGCGCGAGGCGGAGTCCATCGTCGCACGCTGCAACTTCCCTCATGAGTTCATCGAGACCGGCGAACTTGCGGACCCTTCCTATCGCGCCAACACCCCGGAGCGCTGCTATTTCTGTAAGGATGAGCTCTTCGACACGCTCGACGAACTCGCGGTGCGCCGTGGCTTCGCCGCAGTCGCCTACGGCATCAACGCGGATGACCAAGGCGACTGGCGCCCCGGCCAGCGGGCCGCGCGCGAGCACCGCGATTTGACCCCGCTACTCGACGTGGGGATGACCAAGGCCGACATCCGCGAGCTGGCGCGCCGCGCCCAGCTCCCGGTGTGGGACCGTCCGGCGTCCGCCTGCCTTTCCTCGCGGATCGCCTACGGGATTGAGGTCACGCCGGAACGCTTGGCCGTGGTGGAGAAAGGTGAAGAAGCCTTGCGGGCGCTTGGCTTCCGGCAATTCCGCGTCCGCTATCACGAAGACCTGGCGCGCATCGAGATCGCCAAGGACGAGTTGGCCCGCGCGCTCACGCCGGAAATGGCGCGCAAGTTTGTCGAAATCTTCAAACCCCTGGGC
>JALHUF010000713.1 GCA_022866195.1 Terriglobia bacterium | reverse complement strand
GAACTCCAAGACTGGGAGCGGACCTACAACACCGTCCGCCCCCACCAGGCCCTCGGCTACCGAACTCCCCAGGAGTTCCTCACCCATTGGGCCTCCCCATCCCAACTCAAGGAGTGTCACTAATCTACTGGACGAGTACAGCGCCTTGACTTCACTTGCTTAAAGTGGTATTCGTGGGCAGGTTAGGGTGCGGGACGCGGAAGAAGGAGGCCCGGCGTGGCACGGACGGTCTTAGTTGCAGACGACAGCCCCACTCACCAGAGGAAGGCTAATGGCATCTTAACCGGAGAAGGCTTGGAAGTCGTCACCGTCTCCAACGGCGTGGCTGCCATCAAGAAACTGCCCACTGTCAAACCGCTGCTCGTCCTTGCTGACGTTTCCATGCCGGGTAAGGACGGCTACGAGGTCTGTGAGTTTGTGAAGAACTCACCGAACCTTTCCCACGTGCCCGTTTTGCTGATTATCAGCGACCTGGAGCCGTATGATGAGCAACGCGCGGCTCGCGTGCACGCCGACGGCACCATCAAGAAACCCTTCGTGCAAGAGGAATTGGTTGCGGTCGTCACGAAGCTAATCGCGCGCGCCGAAGCGGCGCTGCTGCAGGCCGAGCTTCCGCCCCCCATCACGGCCCCACCTCCGCCGGTTATGGTAATGGAGCCCGTTGACGTGGAGCCGGAAATCTCCACGAAGGTGGAGGCGCCGGAGTTCGCCGCGCTCCCCGAGGACGTGGCCTTCGCCGCGCCGGAAGCTGCGGTAGCGGAGCCGGTCCCGGCAGCCGTCGAATTGGTGGTGGAGGAGCAGGTAGCTCCTGTGCCTGAGGTGGCGCCAACGGGTGAAGCTGTTGCGCCGCCGGCAGAAGAAGCGGCTGCGGAAATCGCCCCCGTGCCCGAAGAAGCTCCTGCCCCCGTGGAACCCGTGCTGATCGAAGAAGTGCCCGCCGTCGCCCCTCCACCTCCTCCCAGTGCGGAGGCGACGTTGGTCTTTCGTGCGCCGGCAGAGATTGCTGAGCCGATTTTGAGCGAGGAGTTGCCCGCTGAGGCGCCGGTCCCCGAGCCTGCTCCCGAGGCTGCGCCCCCCTTGCCGGAACCGGTGCCTGAGGCTGCGGTGGCCGAAGTGCCTCCCATCGCCGCAACCACTCTGGAGAGTTTCTCGCTCACCGAGGCGGGCGCCGGCCAGATACGATTCGCCGCGCCGGAAGCGGAGGCTCCAGCGGAAGCCGTTGGTGAAATCCCGGCCCCCGTCCCCGAAGCGGCGCCCGCGCCCCCTCCCGTGGCTGCGATTGACGCCAACCTGATTTACGCTATCGTCCACCGGGTCGTCCTCAAGATGGCGCCCTCAGCCTTACCTCCTCAGGTGATTGAGGACATGGCCCGTCAACTCGCTGAGGAAATTATCGCTGAGCTCGGCTCAGACGCCTCCCAGACTCAATGAACGCAGCGGTTGGTTCCCCTCTGCCTGGGGAGGGGAGCAGTGTGTTCTATGTGCTTCCCCGTTCCCGGGGGCGAAGTGTTTGACTGCCCTTGTGCTGGAGGCTATAGTGGTATGATTTCAAGCCTTTTAGCGGCGAGTCTGGGAGCGGCGCTTCGTGCAAGCAGAGATCCCCAAGGTTTATTCGCCCGAGACGATTGAACCCCGCTGGGCGCGTTACTGGGTCGAGCAGAACCTCTATCGTCCTGGTGACGACCCCGCCCGTCCGCGCTTCTGCCTGGTTATCCCTCCCCCGAACATCACCGGCTCGCTCCACATGGGTCACATGCTGGAGCACACCGAGATCGATGTTCTCATGCGCTGGCACCGGATGCGCGGGGAGAACGTCCTGTGGCTGCCCGGCTCCGACCACGCGTCCATTGCGACACAGATGATTGTGGAACAAGAATTGGGAAGAGAGCTTTGGGACGACCCTGGGCCTCCCGCGACCAGCGACTTGAGGCGGATGGGACGACGCCGACGGCTCCAAATGGGGCGGGCAAAGTTCCTGGAACACTGCTGGAAATGGAAGGAAGAGAGTGGGGGCACCATTCGCAAGCAAATGGAGCGGCTCGGAGCATCCTGCGACTGGACGCGCGACCGCTTCACCATGGATCCCGAATACTCGCGCGCGGTCCTCGAGGTCTTTGTCCGGCTCTACGAAGACGGCTTGATCTATCGCGGCAAGTACATTGTGAACTGGTGCCCGCAGTGCGGGACAGCAGTCTCGGATCTCGAAGTCGTGCATGTGGAAGGCCCGGGCAAGCTCTGGTACATACGCTATCCCTTTGCGGATGGCTCCGGGCACCTTACTGTGGCCACCACGCGACCCGAGAGCATGCTGGGCGATACCGCCGTGGCGGTAAACCCCGCCGACGAGCGCTACCGTGCGGTTGTAGGGCGCAAAGTGGTGTTGCCGCTGCTGGAGCGCGTGCTCCCGGTCATCGCCGATGAATTCGTCGATCCGCAGTTTGGCACCGGGGTCGTGAAAGTGACCCCGGCACACGATGCTAACGACTTCGAAATCGCGCTGCGCCACAACCTGCCGCGTATCGACGTGATGGATGAAGATGCGCGTATGACCACCGAGGCAGGCCCTTATTGCGGGCTGGACCGTTACGAGGCTCGCGACGCGGTCGTGCAAGACCTGCGCGAGCGCGGGCTGCTGGAGAAAATTCAGGATTACGCGCTCAGCCTCGGCACCTGCCAGCGCTGCAAGACGGTCATCGAGCCGCGGCTCTCCACGCAGTGGTTCATGAAGATGAAGCCTCTGGCCGAGCCCGCCCTGCGCGTGGTGGAAGAGGGCAAGATCCGCATTGGGCCGGAGAACTACAAGAAGATTTATCTCGTTTGGATGGCCAACATCCACGACTGGTGCATCTCGCGCCAGCTCTGGTGGGGCCACCGCCTCCCCGTTTGGTATTGCGACGGATGCGGCGAGGTGATGGTGGCACGCGCGGCGCCGCCCGCTTGCCCGCAATGCCGGAACCAACAGTTGCGGCCTGAAACCGACGTCCTCGATACCTGGTTCAGTTCGGCGTTGTGGCCGTTCGCCACCCTCGGCTGGCCCGACGATACCCCGGACCTGCGCCGCTTCTATCCCACCGACCTGATGATCATGGGCTTTGACATCCTGTTCTTCTGGGGCGCGCGCATGATCAGGATGGGCCTGATGTTCAGGCACGACGTGCCCTACCGCGAACTGTACATCCACGCGCTGGTGCGCGACGCGGAAAAGCAGAAGATGTCGAAGACCAAGGGCAACGTCATTGACCCGCTGGAGGTGACGGAGAAATTCGGGACGGACGCGGCCCGCTTTGCGCTGGCCATCAGCGCGGCCCCCGGCACCGATATCGCCTTCAGTTACGACAAGCTCGAGTCCTACCGCGCTTTCGCCAACAAGATCTGGAACGCGGGCCGGTTCATCCTGATGAATCTCAGGAAACTGCCCGAACCGCTACAGGCGGGACTGGGCGCGGCCCTGCAGCTCCTCCCCGGGCTGGGTTACGAGCCGGCGGCAGGCCCCGAGCACTTGCAGTTGGCCGACCGCTGGATCTACTCCCGCCTGCTCACGGTCAGCCGCAAGATGAACGAGGCGCTCGGCAACTATCGTTTCCACGAGGCGGCTTTTGAGGTCTACCACTTTTTCTGGCACGAGTTCTGCGACTGGTACCTCGAATGGGTCAAGCCGGAGATCACGGCCCCTCCCGATGGGGCCAAGCTGCCGGCAGCCTGGGTGAATCTGGCGCGGATATTTGAGGCCTCGCTGCATCTGCTCCAGCCCTTCATGCCCTTTATTACCGAGGAGCTCTGGCACCAGCTTCCTCGCGCCGGCCGGGAGCCTTCGCTTTCGCTCGCGCCCTTCACCTTGGCGAGCGAGCGCGTGGCGGACCCGGTCTCGGAAAAGCAGTTTGAGACGGTGCAGGAATTGATTGTGACGGCGAGGAACGCCAAGGCCGAAATGGGCCTGCAGAACCTAAAGCCCAGCGCGCAGGTGGCCAGTGAAGACCTGCGAGTGCTGGAGCTGTTCCGCTCGCAGCAGGAGGCGGTGCTGCGCTT
>JALHUF010000079.1 GCA_022866195.1 Terriglobia bacterium | reverse complement strand
GCGACGCGGTGGTGGCGCTGCTTGAACACGACGTAGCGCCGGGCTTTAGCCCGGCAGGCAAAGGTGCCGACCTGAAGGTCGGCGCTACATCAGTGTGGATGGACGTTGAGGTAAGGCCTGATTTGCGCGGCATTCCGCGCGTCGTCAGCGCGCGGAAAAAGCAGGAGTCAGAAGCCAGGAGCCAGGAGACAGAATCAAAGGCCCGCTAGTCGGTGTCAATCCTGCGCACCTGTCCTTCAATCGCTCAATGACTCAATCACCCAATCGCTCAATCCGGCAGATTCTCCACGTGGACATGGACGCCTTCTTCGTCTCCGTGGAGGAGCTGGAGAATCCGTCGCTGAAGGGAGAGCCAGTAATCGTTGGAGCAGATCCGGACGGGCGCGGCGTTGTGGCGGCGGCGAGCTACGAGGCGCGCAAGTTTGGCGTCCACTCCGCCATGCCCATTCGCACCGCCAAGAAGCTCTGCCCGCACGCCATCTTCCTGCGTGGCCACCATGAGAAATACCGCGAGTACTCAGACAAGATCGGTCAAATCTTCAGCGAATTCACGCCCGTCGTCGAAATGGTTTCCATCGACGAGGCCTATCTCGACCTGACGGGCTGCGAACGGCTGCACGGTTCCCCGCTTCACGGGGCCGACAAGCTGATCCGCACCGTGAAGGATCGGACCGGCTTGAACTGTTCTGTCGGCCTCTCCACCTCGCACTTGGTTTCCAAGATTGCTTCTGACCAAGCCAAGCCCCATGGCCTGCTTTTTGTGTTGCCCGGATATGAGGCCAAGTTTCTCGCGCCACTACCCATCCGGCGCCTGCCCGGTATCGGGAAGGTTACCGAGCCGGAACTGCTCTCACGCGGCATCTCCAGCATCGGCGACCTGGCGCGGGCTGGTCCGGAGAAATTGAAGGAATGGTTTGGGAAGTACGGCGAATGGCTCTACACGAAGTCACAGGGCCTGGACATCGAGGCCTACGAGTACTCCGAGGAACCCAAGTCCATCAGCCACGAAACCACGTACGACACCGACACCGATGATGTTGAGGAACTCGAACGGACGCTGTCGTATCTCTCCCAGCTCGTCGGGCGGCGCCTGCGCGACCACCGGCTTTTCGCGCGCACCGTCGGCCTGAAACTGCGCTACGCCGACTTCCGCACACTCACCCGCGATGTGACGCTCGCGGAGCCTACGCACCTCGATTCGGTTATCTTCGAAAACGCGCTCCGCCTCTTCGAGAAGACCTGGAACCGGAAGCAGAAAATCCGCCTGCTCGGCGTGCGCACCTCAAATCTTGAAAAGGGTGTATTCCAGCGCGGCCTGCTCGAGGCGCCGCAGAAGGAAAAACTCGAGCGGCTGGCGCAGACTGCCGACCAGCTCCGCAACCGCTTCGGCTTCGACGCCGTTAAACTCGCCCGCTCCCTTGAGTCCGACAAGAAGAAGTGACGCAACATTCGCTTTTCAAATGTTGCGGCCCTTCGAGGTTCGTTATCGTCGGTTTAGAGAAACTTGAAAAGCCGCAAGGTCAGAGAGTGGACCTTGCGCTACAATTCTACTCGGGTCGAGACTAGCTCCACCCAGGGGCGCCATTCCAATGTTCGGCCAAGGCGAAATCATCTCTTATCTCGAAATGTGCAGGGAAGAAGGCGTCAACCTTCAGAGGGGAATGAACCATCATCTGCGAGGAGGGCACAGCGTCATTCTGATGAGCTTGCGTCGCGGCGCCCCTTACGCAGACCGTGTCGAAGACGACGGCAAGGTCTTGATCTATGAGGGCCACGACATCCCCAAGCACATGGGTGGTCCCGATCCGAAGAGAGTCAACCAACCGATGCTCAACCCCGGGGGAGGCGCCACTCAGAACGGGTTGTTCTTCGAGGCAGTGGCAAGGTACAAGCGGGGAGAGAGTGAGCCTGAGCTCGTCAGAGTCTATGAGAAGATTAGGCCTGGTATCTGGGTTTATGGCGGATTATTCAAATTGATCGACGCTTGGCAAGAGCTAAGCAACGCCCGGAAGGTGTTCAAGTTTAAGCTTGCACTAACCGAGGACACGGGCGAACCAGCAGCCGCTCTAGAGGACCTGGAACATGATCGCCTCATTCCCACGTCGGTAAAACTGGCGGTCTGGACGCGGGACAAAGGCAGGTGCGTCAAGTGCGGAGGGCGCGATAACCTTCATTTCGACCACATTATTCCGTACTCCAAAGGTGGCTCGTCACTTGTGGCTGAGAACATCCAGCTCCTGTGCGCACGGCACAATCTAGCGAAAAGCGACAGGATTGAATAGCGCGCGGTAGGCATCAAACGGGTCAGTCGGCACATGAAATTCCGAATCTACATCGATGAAGTTGGCAACCCCGATTTGGAGAGTTCGGACAATCCCAACCATCGATTCCTGAGCCTGACCGGTGTCATCCTCGACCTGGAACACGTTGAGTGCGTCGTCCATCCGCAGATGGAGGCGCTCAAGGCTAAATACTTTCCTTATCATCCGGATGAACCGGTGATTTTTCATCGGACGGAGATGGTCAATGCCCTACCCCCATTTCAAGCGCTGAGGGATCCCGCAGTGCGGGAAAGGTTTGACCACGAATTGCTAGTTCTGATGAGTTCGTGGGAATACACGGTGATATCGGTGTGCTTGGACAAGAAGAAACACAAGGAAACCTATACCACCTGGAGATACGACCCTTATCATTACTGCCTCGCGGTTTTGCTGGAACGCTTCGTCTTCTTCCTGAACCGGGTCAAGACTCGCGGAGATGCAATGGCGGAGTCACGAGGTGGGAAGGAAGACATGCGCTTGAAGGCCGCGTTCCTACGGTTGTGGGAACAAGGAACGGGGTATGTCGGGCCAGAACAGTTCCAGAACGCTCTGACCAGCAAGCAACTCAAAGTCAAACAGAAGGCAAACAACATCTCGGGGCTGCAATTGGCTGACTTGCTTGCCCACCCAAGCCGGAACGAGATCCTCAAGGAACAGGGTTTGTGGGACAGAGAGGTTTCACCCTTTGCTCAGAGGGTGATCGCTATCTTGCAGCAGAAGTACGACCGACAGGGAGGACTGGTCTTCGGGAAGAAGTTCTTGTAGCCAATAAAAAAGGCCCTTTCGGGCCCGATGGCATTCGCCATCCACCTCCGGAAAACCGGATTGCTATAAGTATCTCCATCCACGCCGGCTGCGTCAAGGGATTTTTCGCAGGCACGGCGGGCGAACCAAGAACCTTTGAGCTAGCAACGGAAGACTCTGCAGAGGGGGGCCGCTTACGAAAACAGCCTATCTCGACATCGAGACAAGTTACCTGGGGCGATTGCCGTTCCCAGAACTCTGCCGGGACTACAAGAACCACAAGATCACGGTGATTGGCGTACGGATCATGGAGGACGAGAAGGACGCCTTCGTGCAGCTTATTGAGAAGGAGACGACCCGGGAATTGTTGATGACGGTCCTCAAGCGAATAGACCGCCTTGTGACTTACAACGGCCGCTCGATTCCGGACACGGTCAAGCGCCATGTGGGTTTTGATTTCCCCGTCATCGCTGCGCAATTGGGAGTAGTACTCGACAGGGAATTCCCGCACGTTGATCTCTGTCCCGAATGCTGGAAGGCTGGCCTCTGGGGAGGGCAGAAGGCGGTGGAGCAGGTGCTGGGCCTGAAAAGAGAGCCCGGCTGCGATAGAGATGGCGCGTGGGCGGACCAGACCTGGAAACAATACGAGGCCTCGCAGGACCGGCGCTACCTGAACGAATTGCTGGCCTACAACAAGGAAGACGTCTATATGCTGCGCCGCATCGAGGAAGCGCTGGCCAGGAGGAAGATGTAGCGCAACGTTCGTAGTCTAACGTTGCGGCTTTTCGACCTCTTTATAGCCGGTCGCGCCAGGGCAAAAGTGCCGCAAGGTCAAAATACGGACCTTGCGCTACAGATTGTTTATCGGTTGTAATAGATGTGATGGACGCGAAGCGCGAAGTCGCCACCGCGATTGTCCGCCGGCTGCGGGCGGAGGGATTCCAGGCCTACCTGGTAGGCGGGTGCGTACGCGACCTGGTGATGGGCCGCGAACCGAAGGACTACGACGTCTCGACCGATGCCACCCCGGACCAGGTCGTAAACCTTTATCCCGACAGCCTCACCGTGGGCGCGCAGTTCGGCGTGGTGATTGTGCCGCACGCGGAGGGCAACGTGGAGGTGGCCACCTTCCGCAGCGACGGACGCTACGCCGACGGCCGCCACCCCAGTGAAGTGCGCTACGCCAAGACGCCCCAGGAGGACGTCCGCCGGCGCGACTTCACCATTAACGGCCTCCTCTTCGACCCGTTGGAAAACCAAGTGGTGGATTACGTGGGCGGGCAGGCTGACATCCGCGCTCGCCGCATTCGCACCATCGGCAATCCCATCGAGCGCTTCCACGAGGACCGGCTGCGGATGCTTCGTGCCGTGCGCTTTGCGGCGCGCTTTGGGTTCTCCCTCGATGCCGGAGCGCGCGAGGCCATGCGCAAGCTCGCCTCACACCTTCATGAGGTCAGCGCGGAGCGCGTGCGTGATGAGATCCTGAAGATCCTCACCGAAGGGCAGGCCCGCCGCGGCTTCGAGCTCCTGGACGAGACCGGTTTGCTCCCGGAAGTCTTGCCGGAAGTGAAGGCCCTGCAAGGCGTGGCCCAGCCGCCGGAGTTTCATCCCGAGGGTGACGTGTGGATCCACACGCTCTTGATGCTTGAGAGCCTGCAAGCTCCCACGCCCACTCTGGCGCTGGCCGTCCTGCTCCACGACGTAGGCAAGCCGCCCACGTATAGCGTCCGCGAGCGCATCCGGTTTGACAACCATGTAGAAGTGGGCGCGGAGATGGCCGCCGCGATCTGCGCCCGCCTGCGCCTCTCCGTGCGCGACACCGAGCGCGTGGTGGAGCTGGTGCGCCATCACCTCCGCTTCAAGGATTTTCCCCGCATGCGCCGGGCAACCCAACTGCGCTTTGTGCGCATGGCAGGCTTCGCGGAGCACCTGGAGCTGCACCGGCTGGATTGCCTGGCCAGCCACGGCGACCTGACGAACTATGAAGTGGCGCGACGGCTTCGGGAGGAGACGCCCGTGGAGCAGATGAAGCCGGCACCGCTCCTGCGCGGCGATGACCTCATCGCCCAAGGCTACATCCCGGGTCCACTGTTTAAGGAAATCCTGCAGACGGTTGAAGACGCGCAACTAGAGGGGAAACTGCACAGTCGAGAGGATGCACTGCGGCTCGTTGCCGAACAGTTCCCTTTAGGCCAGTCGTAAGCTAGCCCTTATAGGGCACAAACGCGAAGAAGTAAATGACCCCGCCAAAGGCAGCCAGCGCCGCGATGAAGGCTGCAACCTTGTACCAGAAGAGTTTGCGATCCTCGGCGGTGGGCTTCCCCTCGTCAATCATCTGGAACATGACGCCCTCCTTCCCCGCCCGGAAAGGCCCGGGCCCGGAGGTGAATCGTCAAAACAATTTCCGCGCCGCCGCCTTCGGTGGGCCGACAGGTGGGATAGTGTGCACACGCAGCCCCGACACCAACCCGCGGACCGCCGAATGGGCCAAACAGGCTTCTCGCCCTGCCTAGAACATTAGTCCTTCCAAAACAAAAGTCAAGGGCCAACTTCTGCCTCCGGCCACCGGCCTCAGGCGGCCAGAACTCCGGGTGCCCTCCGGCCAGCAGTCAACCCGGGGCTTTGCAGGCTGGGTGGTAACTTCAGGATGGAAGGTTCGTACTGGCGCACAATGGCTAGGGCGCAGCCAGAGGCAGGGAAGCCCGCCGGACACGCGCGCGCTGCGTCTGCGGAAGGTTCATGGGGTGCCGGAACCCGGCGTGCTAGCTGAACGGTGCCGGAGCGGAGGTAATTGCCGCATTGAGCTCTTGCAGCATTTTCTCCAGGTTGAACCCGTGCTTGCGCGCGGCGAATTCCAGCGTATGCTTGCCACCGCAGTTCAGCGTCAGCCCGTAGCGCAGAAACACTTTCACCGTCTGGGGCCAGGTCCGAGCTACATCTCCAGCCTTCATATCCGCAGCAATGATCGCCATTCTTCCTGCCTCCCCAATTACACTCGACTCTTTCAGACTACTGGGCCTGGGCCGGTCGCGCCATGACCAAGGTCACAGGAACCAGAGGGTGTTCCCGCCTTGCAGGATCAGGTGGAGGTGCAACCCGCGCCATCGGCGGCAGGCGCCTGGGGGTCCGTTCTTCCGGCACGGCCCAAACGTACTAGACATCTGACTGGTCATCTGATAAAGTGACCAGTGCCATGAAGACCAAAGAAAAAACGCTCACGGCCACGGAGTTCAAGGCGAAGTGTCTCAGGATCCTCGAAGAGCTAGACACGCGCGGCCTCGTGGTGACCAAGCGCGGGCGCCCCATCGCACGTGTGACGCCGATCTCTGGCGCGTCAAACCACAAATTCCACGGAGCCATGAAGGGGAAAATCGTCATCAAGGGCGATATCGTCTCCACCGGCATCAAGTGGCATGCTCAACCTTGACACCCACATTCTAATCCTCCTCTTGGCGGGAGAGTTGAACCCTGCCGAGTATCGGTGTCTGGTCAATCAGAAACTGGCTATTTCGGACATCGTTCTCTGGGAACTCTCCAAACTGATAGAAATGCGGCGCCTGGTGCTGGATCTGGACAGCCCCGTATTCCGATCCTTCCTGCGCACGTTAACCGTGATTCCGATCACCCTGGAGATCGCTCGCCAGAGCACCCAGCTCGATTTTTCCTCGGACCCCGCCGACGAAATCATCGCCGCCACGAGCATCGTGGAGAACATACCCTTACTGACCCGCGACCAAAGGATTCGCAAGTCACGCCTAGTCCCCTTCGCCCTTTGAAATGGCGGCGAAGGAGCTGTCCCGATGACCAGATGACTCAATGATTGAATCCCTGCTGTCGTGATGATCCGATGTCCCGCTGGTCCGATGTCCCGATGGTTCGTTGACCCGATGGTCCGATGGTTCAATGTCCCTTCTGTTCCCTGTAACCTGTTCCCTGTAACCTGCAAAAGGCCTTGCATCGCATTTGCAAACGCGTTACCGTTACCCCGAGCGACACCCTCGCCCGACGCCGGGACCGAATGATCGCCATGGCCGAGATCAACGGCAACAACGGGTGATTACAGATCGGTGAGGGCCGGGAAGGGCGGTGAGTTGGCCGCAGACACTACAACGGATGGGATGGTTGCGCCACCCGGGAGTGACATGAAGCCTCTCGTGTTGCATTTTCTAAATGTGGGAAAGGGGGATTGTACGATCATTGAGCACCCCTCGGGCAGAGTGTCGATGGTCGATATAAACGCGACTAGGGCGATTGATCCCGACATCGAGGAGGACATAGCTAAGAGCTACGCGGGCATTTCTGACCCTTCCTATCTCTTGTACGTTTTGATGGGAGGACCGGAAAAGCAGCTCATCCAGGAAAACATCCAGAAGTATGTGGACGCGCTGACGCATCCATTGGAATACTACCTTGCCTTCATCGGCCCAAAACCGCTATTCAGATTCATCGCTACCCACCCTGATATGGACCACCTTTCGGGCCTCCGTGAGATGGAACGCATGGTCGAAGTGGGCCAATTCCCCGCTATGGTTAATTACTGGGACACCTACAACCACGAAACGAAGTCTGGGGATTTCGGCCAGTACGATAAGGCCGACTGGCTCGCGTACAAGAGACTGCGTGAGAGTGAGGGCTCACCAAGATGCCTGCGCTTGCGTCGGGGACAACAGGCCGTCTTTTACAATAAAGACGAATCCGGCGGCAGAGGGGATAATATTTATGTTTGGGCTCCTTCAAAGGATTTGGAGGATCAAGCGCCGGAGCACGGAGTGAATTCATACAGCTATGTTCTACTGTTGGAGCACGGGAAGAGCCGCATTGTGCTCGGCGGCGACGCGGATGCTGACACCACGTGGGAAAGCCTACGCACTTTGTATCCACTTCAGAAGGACATATTTGAGAACATATCTATTCTGAAAGCGTCTCATCATGGGCTGAAGAGTGGCTACCACAAGGAAATGGTCGAAGCAATGTCGCCGAGATTCACGGTCGTCTCCACAGGCAAGAAGAACACGAACGATGCGTCCACTTTGTATTCGCAGTACTCTCCAAATGTACTATCTACGAGATGGTGGGGGAACATCTGCGCCGTCTGCTGGGAGGATGGGGATATTTGGCTTTACACTCAGAATGACCGCGAAGATGCAAAGTATATCCACAAGTCGACCGGCTATTTCAGGTATGAGGAGAAGCGATAATTGGGAGAGCAACGATTGAAGCTCGGCTTCGACGAATACGAATGGCGAGCAAGAGTACAGCCCGCCATCATCATAAGTTTGCCGGCGGTACTGACGCTGTGGTCAGTTTTCTCCTTCAAAGATGTTTCCCTTACCGGCGCAACCGCGTCGAGCGTGGTCTCCATCGCCATAATCTATGCATTGAGCACGGTTGTGCGCGCAAATGGACGGAAGATTGAACCCCTTCTCCTCGAGCGTTGGGGCGGAATTCCATCCACCGTCATTACGCGCTGGCGTGACCAAAGGATAGGCCCCGACCTCAAAAAGAAGTATCACGGGGCAGTTCGCTCTCTGCTGGGCCTTCCTATGCCCTCACAACAGGATGAGGTGGAGAATCCAGTGGGCGCAGATGAACTACTTACGCAGGCATTTGACAGGGTTAGGGGAATTCTGCGCACGGAGGACCCCCACGGCCTATGGTTCAAGAATAACTGCGACTACGGATTCCACAGGAACCTTCTAGGAACTCGGAATATTTGGCTCGTGATTTCGCTCGTTGCGCTTGCGGGCAGTTCATTGGTGGCATACATCAAACCAGGAATCCCAGTCATTGCTGTACTCGCCCTTAACGCGCTCTTCTTGGCAGGTTGTCTCTATATGGGTTGGTCAACCTTGCCCAGAGGGGTTGAAAACGCGGCGTTCGAATACGCTAAGAGTGCGTGGGAATCATTTCTCAATGTGTCTTCTCAAAAGCATCCACGTCTTGACCCACCGTGAGAACGTTGGGCGACGCACGGTCGGTCTATTCTCTGGTGAACGCGCGGGTGGCGCGGAGGTTTAGCAGGTAGCGCAGAGTTGTTTTCCAACTCTGCGGGTGTGAACCTAGGCGAATGCATAACCGCTGCCTTCAAGAAAAAGGCTGCGGCACATACTTCTCGGCAACGTGGGTTTCCATGGACTGGGTCAACCATTACGCGCCCGCTATTCAAGCCATCGCTGCGGCCGGCACGCTCCTGCTAACCCTCGTGCTGGCATATGCCACTTGGAAGTATGTTCACCTAGCGGAATGCCAACTACAGGTCATCCGTCAGCAGTCTGCCCGTCAACAGCCCGCGTTCATCTTCGAGATCTATGCAAGCGTTTGGCAGATTTATGCGCACTGCAGGAACGTCGGCGCCTCGAACGGACTCGTCAACTCCATTGTCTTGAATCTCTCCGTCCAGGACACAGGCGCCGTTTTGCTTGATAAGCGGTGGCACCTAAACGAGTTTCTACAACCCGGAAAGTCGTTGCGAAGAACGCTTCATGATGGGATGGACGGAAAGGGTTTGGTCGAACTCCCGCGTCGCGGCCTCTGGGACGCCATATTCAACCGCCCTGGCCCCTCTCAGCCATGTGGATTGCTCACAGCTGAAGCTCACCTCGCCTGTGGCGGAGACGTCGTCGTCCTGCGAAGAACCTACGAAGTGTATGCGAGCAGTTGGGGAGCAAAGCTCAAGCGCCTGGAAGCGGAAACCCCTCATTCTTGAAACCGGGCTGGCGCTGAGCTTTAGCTCTGCGCGCCGACAGTCGCCAGGGCAAAATCGCCGGCCGCCGAAATTCCCTTGCCTTCGATATCCACCGGAGATAGAAATCCCCTCGGTCATTAGAAGGAGGGAGCGGTCACCATGAAAAACAGCGAGGTCAAATTCGCGATGAGCCGCCGCCGCTTCATTTCCGGCGTTCCAGGCATGGCAGCCACCCTGGCGGTGGCTGGACCGGTGGTCGCCCGGGCAGAGACTGCCGGGGTCCTTACCGCGGGAGAGGTTCACAGCTACCTGAAATCTCTCGACGGCGGATGGGTGGATTGGAAGAAAACCGTGGACACCTTCAAGTCCGGCTCCCCCGAGGCCGAGGTCAAAGGTATCGCGGTGGGCTGGATGTCCTATACGGAGGCCCTGAAAAAGGCGCTGGAGCTAGGCCGCAATCTGTTTATCACCCACGAGCCTACCTACTACAACCACCGGGACGACGACCCGGACATCTTCCGCTTTCCCGCGGTCAAAGCCAAGCGGGAGTTTATCGAGAGAAACGGTCTGGTCATCATCCGCTGCCACGATGCCTGGGACCAGTATCCGAAGATCGGGATACCCACGGGCTGGGGCAAGCTGCTGGAGTTGGGGGAGCCGATTGACGGTGCCGGCTACTACTACGTCTATGACGGCAAGGGGCTGACCGCCGGGGCCGTGGCCCGTCAGATCGCCGCGCGCACCGCCAGCCTGGGCCAGCCGGGGGTTCAGCTCATCGGTCCCGAGGATAAGCGCGTCAACCGGATTGTGCTCGGCACCGGCGCCATTACTCCGATGTTCCATTTCATCGAGAAGCTGGCGGCGGACATGGCCATCTGCGTGGATGACGATTTCACCTACTGGCGGGACGGTGCCTATGCAATAGACGCCGGCTTTCCGGTGGCCGTGGTCAACCACCCGGTCTCCGAGGAGCATGGGATGAAGCTGCTCGCCGGACATTTGAGCAAGCAGTTCCCCCAAGTGCCGGTGCACCACATTCCCCAGCGCTGCATGTATACGCTCGTGGTGGGAGTATGAGGATTCGAACCACTGGCGGCAGCGGGCCAGGTTTTCTCGGACCCTCTGACGGTAGGGCAAGAAATCCCCAACCACCCCCACCAGGCGCTTTGCCAGTCTGCAACAAACAGCAACGGGCGATTGTGCCGGATTTCATTAGTGGAAAGGAACACCCATGAGACGCAGGGAATTCATTGCTGCCATCGGGACAGCGGCTTTGGCCGCGATCCCGGCTCACCGCTTGTCAGGTGCATCCAGCAAGCAGCACATCGCGAGCTTGAGTTTCGATGACGGGTTCAGGAAGTCTTTCCTCCGCATTGCCGAGATTTATGAGAAGTTCAGCTTCTCGGCCTGCTTCAATATCATCGCCTCTGCCCACCTGCCCGGCAACCAGGTGCGGGACGATTACATGAAACAGGAGTTGTTCGGGGATTTTGGGGTGTGGAACGAGCTTCAGGACCGCGGTCACGAGATCATGCCCCACGGTTACCGTCACGCGCACCTGGCCAGCCTGCCGCTCGCCGAGGCCAAAGACCTTATCCTGAGGTCTCTGGAGGTATTCGCCAAAGAACTGCGGGGCTTCGATGCGAAAAAAGCAGTGTTCAATTTCCCCTATAACCAGTCCTCTCCAGAACTGGAAGAGTGGCTGCCGTCGGTGGTCATGGCCTACCGCACCAAAGGAGAGATACTCAATCCTGTTCCAGGGCCGAATACCGTGAAAGTAACTACGGGAGGCTGGGGCCCGGACAATGCAGAGAAAGACGTGGACGAGAGCGTGGAAAAGCTCCTGGCACAGCCCACCGGCTGGATGGTTTACAACCTCCACGGTCTGGACGAGGAAGGCTGGGGCCCGATACGGCCTTCCTATCTGGAGAAACTCCTGGGAAGGCTGAGAGAGAGGGATTCCGTGCGAATATTGCCGACCGGCAGGGCACTGATGCAGGCAAAAAGCGGAAGGTTTGCCATCGGCTAGACGCTAACCGTACCAGCACATCCCTCGAGGAGCTAGCGCGCAGTTGCTCGCTAGCTCCGCCCTGTACCGTCCGGTGCAGGACTCTGCGGGAGTTCGTTGCCGCCCAAGCAAGCAGCGCCGGTCCCGCTCGCCGGACCTGCGTCTTTTCCCAGGCGGCCAAAGCCGCCGCAAGCCCCAAGTTCCTCCCGCTACGGGCGGCGGACACAACACCCTGTCACAGTTGAACAGCCGCAGTCCCGCAAGGCGGGACTGCGCTACAAGAAGCGTCGACTGGCGCGGACCCCGCCTTGCTAGACCTTGCGCCATTTCACCGCGCGCCTGGAACCCCTTTGAAAGGACGACAGAAGAAGTCTGCATTGACCCTCTTGACGGCGGGCTGATAATGCTCTCCAGCGGTTGATGGCTCAATCGCAACTCTGACCGAGAGGGGCTGGCGATGGCAGCGACGAAGCGGATGGGCTTTGCGGTCGTAGGCTTGGGGCGGATTGCCGAGTGGGCGATCCTGCCGGCTTTCCGGCACAGCAAGAAGGCGAAGCTCGTCGCCGTGGTGAGTGGCGACGAAAAGAAGGCTAAGCGCCTGGCGGCAAAGTTCGGAGCGAGTGACTACTTCACCTATGACGACTACGTGCTCTGCCTGAATCACCCCCAAGTGCAGGCGGTATTCGTGGCCACGAACAACGGCAGCCACGCCGATTTCACCGTGCAGGCGGCGGCCGCGGGAAAGCACGTGCTGTGCGAAAAACCTATGGCCCCCAGCGTCGAGGAGTGCCAGCAGATGATCGAGGCCTGCCGTGCGAACGACGCGCGCTTGATGATCGCCTACCGCAAGTATTTCGAACCCGCCAGCGTGGCACTCAAGAAGCTGGTCACAACGGGCAGGCTGGGCCGGCTGAAAATCATCCACTCTGCGTTCACCATCTTCCTCCCCCCGGGAGGGAAGAGTCCTGCCTGGCACTTCGATCGGCGGTTGGCGGGCGGCGGGTCGCTCGTGGATGTGGGCGTTTATTGTGTGAACACTGTGCGCTGGCTGACGGGCAAGGAGCCGGTCGAAGCCACAGCCTACGCTTGGACGCTCGATCCCGCCCGGTTTAGCGAGGTGGAAGAGAACATCGCCTTCCAGCTAAAGTTCCCCGGAGGCCTCGTGCTTCAGGCCAGCTCCAGCTTCGGCGCTGCCCAGGCCTCCTTCCTCCATGTGCATGGCGAGAAAGGTTGGGCGGCCCTCGATCCCGCCTATGCCTACGACGAGGAGCGTCGCCTGTTCGGCAAGCTCGGCGGGCAATGGTTTGAGAAGAAGTTCAAGGTCCTGGACGAGTTCGCGCTGGAACTCGACGCCTTCGCTGACTGTATCCGCCGCCACCGCGACCCTGAGCCGGACGGCCACGAGGGGCTTCGAGATGTCGCGGTGATGCAAGCCATCTATCGGTCAGCACGGGAGAACCGCCCAGTGCCTATCAACCTGGCACCTGTCCGGGTCACCCAGCCGCCGAGCACAAGTCCGCGAACGTGACGCTCGCAACCTTCTTGCTCGGCAACGGACTGAGCCCGCGATGTGTGAGGTCGGGCGGCGGCAAGAGCCCGGGAAGCAAACCCTGGGGCTTTCAGGAAGGCCAGTTACGGCGGCGAGTTGGGCTTCGCCGTCAGTGACGCTGGGGTGAGGCCGCACTCCGCCTCATCCGTTGGCACGCCGCTTGCACTGGGGGAGGCGGGTAGTTAGACTTTCACGTAACGACAATATGTCTGACCCGCCGGGGGTGAACCATGAACCTTTTCGTGGCGCTTATCGGCGCTTGGGGCCTGGTCACCGGGGCCCTGGTTGTCCTGATCATCTGTCGCACCCGCCTCGAAAGTAAAGAGAGTGACTGGATCCCGTTGACTGAAGACGCCCGCGAAGAACGCGCCATCGAGGAGCAAGCGGCTCTCGAGAAGAAGGCTCACAAGTTCGACTGGCCCATCCGCATTCTGGGCACGCTCTGCGCGCTCCTGCTTGTGGGGATGCTCGTGTTCTGGTTGTACCAGGGGATTACGTCGCCGCCGCCACCGCCCCGCTGGGCAGATGGTTGGCTGTGAGTTGTTTCGCGCTGGCGGGGGGCCATAATTCTGCGGATAAAGCCCGGAAGGCCTGCCGGCTAGGTCTTTGACCACGGGCACGTGGCCTTGGCGAAATCGGCACGTCCGCGCAAAACGTGGTAGATGTACGCCCCCAGACAGAACTTCCCGCCCAGCAATGCCGCAAGAGCCAGCAGCACAAATCCTTCAAACAGATACGCCGTCGTCCGCCAGCCGATAGAAAGCGCCAGGACTGCAATCAACATAAGTGCCGATGCCATCCCCTGCATGAACCGCCGCGGCGCAGGCGCCGGTTCGAGCTTCGGCAAGCCCCGCCGGCGACCAATCGCCCAGTCGTAGAAGCGCTCAAAAGAGTTGAGCCGTGGGAAGACCGTATTCCACGCTAGCACCGCCGCCAGGACGAAGAAGAGAACCCGCGACTGCAAAAGCACAGCGACCAGCACCGACGGGCCCACAATCCACGGCTGAAACAGCAGGGCCCGAGAGTGCCAGCGCAGTCGCGCGGGCTCCTCCGGCGCAAAGCCCTGCTGCTGCATGAAACGCTCTTCGGCGGTCGATGGCATATGGCACACCCCCGATTTAGTTTAATGAGCCACACCAAGGGGGCGGAAGCGGGGCAGCCTGTGGATTCGTGATTGAGGATTGAAGATTGCCGATTGAGGATTGAAGATTGCCGATTGAAGATTGAGGAGTGCCAATTGAAGATTTGAAATTCCAGATTTAAGATTCAAGAGCAAATCCAGAATCCGAAATCCACAATCCAAAATGCGTGGGGTTAGCTGCCGGAGCGCCGGGCGGCCTGCAAGCGGGCCAGAGCCCGCTGGTAGGCTTCGCGGGCGCGTTCCGCGTCGATGGTGGGGTCAGTGAATTCCTTCAGGCGTTCTTCGGCGCGCTCCAGTGCCCGCGCGGCGCGCGCCAAGTCAATTTCCTCCGCGCGCTCTGCGGTCTGCACCAGAATGATGACCCTGCTCGGGAGCACTTCAGCGAAGCCCCAACTCACCGCCAGGTAGTGTTTGGTGCCGTCGCGGCTATAGACGACTTCGCCCGTTCGGAGTTCGGAGAGCAGCGGCGCGTGCCCGGGGAGGATGCCGAGGTAGCCGCCCTTGCCCGGAATCGTCACCGACTCCACCAGGTCGTGGACCACCTGGCGGTCCGGAGTGACGATTTCGAGTTGGATGTGGCTGGGAAGAGAATCTGCCATGATCGGTTCATCGGGTCATCGGGCCATTGATTCATCGGGACCGGCAACAACCTCTATTGAGGTCCTTTCGATGACCCGATGGCTCGATGGCCCGATCAGTCAATCTCAGATCACGCTGCCGTCTTCAATCTCTCTGCCTTCTCCAACGCTTCGTCCATGGTTCCGACCATATAGAACGCCTGCTCGGGGACATCGTCGTGCTTGCCCTCGACCAGTTCTTTGAAGCTGCGGACGGTATCTTCGAGTTTGACGTACTTCCCCTCGAGCCCCGTAAACTGCTGGGCCACGAAGAAGGGTTGCGAGAGGAAGCGCTGAATGCGGCGGGCGCGTGCCACGGTCAGCTTGTCCTCTTCGGAAAGCTCATCGATGCCCAGGATGGCGATGATGTCCTGGAGGTCTTTGTACTTTTGCAGGATGGCCTTAACGGCGCGCGCCACGTTGTAGTGTTCGGCGCCCACAATGCGCGGGTCGAGGATGCGGGAGGTGGAGGCCAGCGGGTCTACGGCCGGGTAGATGCCGATTTCCACGAGCTGTCGCGACAGCACCGTGGTGGCGTCCAG
>JALHUF010000712.1 GCA_022866195.1 Terriglobia bacterium | reverse complement strand
GGTGGCGGCGGAGATGGGCGCAGCGCTGCGCCGTTCCGCCTTTTCCCCCAACATCAAAGAACGCCGGGATTATTCCTGCGCCGTGTTCGACGGGAAAGGCCGCGTGGTAGCGATGGGCGACCACATGCCGGTCCACCTCGGCTCGATGCCCATGTCCGTGGCGGCCGCCATTGCAGCGCTCGAACTTGGCCCAGGCGATATCGCCATGCTGAACGATCCCTACGCGGGGGGAACTCACCTGCCGGATATCACGCTGGTGATGCCGGTCTTCGCCAGTGTAACCAACCGGAAACGACGTGCGCGCAATCGACGCGTGCCAGCGGTCGTAGACCGCCGCTACGGATCGAAACCGATGTTCTATGTCGCCAATCGCGCTCACCACTCGGACATCGGCGGCGCGCAGCCGGCCTCGATGGGATTGAGTGAGGAGATTTTCCAGGAGGGCTTGCGGGTGCCCCCTGTGCTCCTGGCCCGTCAGGGGACAATCCAACGCGACGTGCTGGCAATGCTGCTGGCAAACGTCCGCACACCGCGAGAGCGCGAAGGCGATCTAACCGCGCAGGTAGCGGCCTGCCGCCTGGGTGAACGTCGCTTGCAGGAGTTAGTCAACAAATACAGGGTCCCGAAAATCTCTTTCTATCTCGAAGCCTTGCAGCGTTACTCAGCCCGGCTGATGCGCACCGCGCTCCGGCGTCTTCCCGACGGCGTCTATCGCGCCCAGGATTTCCTCGATGACGATGGCTACACAACCAACCCGGTGCGCCTGCGCGTGCAAGTCTGTATTCAGCGCGGCCGGGCGATCATAGATTTCGCCGGCAGTTCGCCAGCCTGCCGGGGTGGCGTGAACTGCGTTCTGGCCATCACCACCTCTGCGGTGTTTTACGTTTTCCGCTGCCTGCTCGGAGAGGACGTGCCCGCCTGTGCCGGGCTGATGAATCCCATCGAGGTGCACGCGCCGGAAGGGAGCGTGGTGAATGCGCGCGCGCCAGCCGCCGTGGCCGCCGGGAACGTCGAGACCTCGCAGCGGATCGTCGACGTGCTGCTGAAGGCATTGGCGCGAGCGCTTCCGGCGCGCATTCCCGCGGCCAGTTCTGGGACGATGAACAATCTCTCTTTCGGCGGCCTTGATCCGCGCACGCGCGAACCCTTCGCCTATTACGAGACTGTTGCGGGCGGCATGGGCGCCCGGCCCAATGCCGACGGTTTGAGCGGCGTGCACACGCACATGACCAATTCGCTCAACACGCCGATTGAGGCGCTGGAATCAGCTTATCCCGTGCGCGTGCGGCGCTATTCCCTCCGCCGGGGCTCGGGCGGCGTGGGGCGCTATCGTGGCGGCGACGGCATCATTCGTGAAATTGAGTTTCTGACGGATGTCCGCGGGAGTATCCTTTCCGACCGCCGCCGCTTCCGACCTTATGGCCTCGCGGGCGGGAAGCCGGGCAAAACGGGAAGAAATCAGTTAGTGCTAAGGGGGCGCGTCGTGCCCCTGCCTTCGAAGGCGGTCTTCGAAGCTCCCCAGGGAAGTATCCTGAGAATCGAGACGCCCGGGGGCGGCGGCTGGGGTAAGTAGGGCCTAGGCCCCTGCGGTGTCCAAGCGGCATAAAGCTGCCGCACTCCTAAGGAGGCATGATGGAACCTATCGATCGCCGGAGTTTCATGAAGTCCGTGGCGGGAGCTGCGGTCCTGGTGGCGGCAGACAGCGCAAGAACGAAAGCATACGAGGGCAGCCCGGTTTTCCTTTCCACCTGGGTGCATGGCAAGCCTGCCAACGAGCGCGCGGCGGAGGTCTTCAAGGCGGGCGGCAATCTGCTCGACGCGGTGGAAAAGGGCATCAACGTTGCCGAGAACGACCCAAACGTCACGAGCGTTGGCTACGGCGGGCTACCGAATGCCCAGGGTGTGGTGGAGCTCGATGCCGCCATCATAGACGGCACACGGCACCGTGCCGGGGCGGTTTGCAGTCTCCGCGAGATCAAGAACCCCATCTCTGTGGCGCGCCTCGTGTTGGAGAAGACCCAGCACACCACCCTGGCGGGCGAAGGCGCGCTCCGCTTTGCGCTCCAAATGGGATTCCGTCCTGAGCAATTGCTGACGCCGGAGAGCTTGAAGAAGTGGCTGGACTGGAAAGCCAATCCTCAGCGGAAAACCTTCTGGCTGAATCCCGCCGATAATCACGACACCCTTGGCATGGTGGCCACCGACGGCAAGGGCCACGTGGTTTCCGGATGCTCAACATCCGGCTTGGCGTGGAAGATTCCCGGGCGTGTGGGTGATTCGCCCCTGATCGGTTGTGGCGTATATGCTGACGACAACGTGGGCGCGGCTTCAGCCACCGGCAACGGCGACCTGATGAGCAACTACTGCACCAGCATCTCGATTGTTCACTACATGGCGCGCGGCGCCTCCCCGCAAGACGCTTGCACGGAGCTTCTCGAGCACATGGTAAAGACCGATCCCGATAATCGCACGGGAGACGTCTGCGTCATCGCCATCAACAATCGCGGCGAGATTGGCGCTGCTGCTATGAAGAAAAGCTACCGCCTGAAGTATGCGCTGTGGCGAGACGGCGAAAGCCAGTTGCTCGAGTCCGTGGCGCTGTACTGACCTAGTAGTCAGTTCTCAGTTGCCAGTTGCCAGTTGTCAGCTGACCACTCCCTGCGGGCGAAATCTCTGCTCAAGGCGCCGAGGACGCCTCTCTGCCCCCGGACAGCATCCATCCCACGCAAACAAGCGCGAGGAGCGCAAGCAGCAGACCGTTCCACCGGAAGAAGTCCGCCGGTTGAAGGAGTAACTCGACCAGAGGCCGGGCAAGGGGCAGACAGAACGCGGCGCCGAGGTAGGCAAGCACGTTGTCCCGGAAAAAGCTCGCCACCACTCCCGCCACCACCATGAGCGCGAGAAAACGCATCACCCAGCCCACCAGGAACTCCGGCCGCGAATGGGCAAGCGGCGGACCCAGGGCCACAACGAGAAATGGTGCTGCCACCCACAGCCACCAAGCTCGCCGCGCCCAACCATAGCGGAACAAGTAAATGAGCACTGCGGCAATCGCAGGAACAAAACAACAGGAGAGGACACTCCGAAGCACAAAACCCGCGCCCGGCCACGACGCGTCGAAGAGATCAGGCACAAGATCGATTTGGACCGGGGCATAGGCGGGGAAGCGCGCGGCGATCAGGGCGTTTAATTGGCTCAGTCCTACCGCCGCAGCCAAGCTGACCACAATCGCCATGGCCGCGTCGCGACGCCACACGCGCCGGGCCGCCCCGCGAAAGACCTGCCAGGCATTCGGGTAGAGACTGGCGGCAAGCCCCATCAGCGGCCAACCCACCAGTCCCAGAAACACCGGGAAAACCACGAGGCCCGTCAGGCTGGAAATCCAGAAGGTTGCCAATGAGTCCGAAGTGCTGTATGCGTGATAGAGGCGGCAAAGCTGGTTCAGCTCCGTGAGGCCAACCACACCCACGATGGCTGCGCCAAGCGCGGCCGAGCGTCGCCACTGGATTTCCCCGCTCCGCACCTGTTTGACAAACAACACCAGGCCGCCTGCAAGCATCCCCGCCATCGCCAGGGTCAGAGCGCCAAGCAGGAGCGCGTTGGGCAGCGTGACGGCGCTCTCTCGGCGCTCCCATTCCTCAGGAAGCTTGAAATGGCGAGAGAGGCCGGTCACTTCCTCACCGGCCATCGTCACTTCCAGTCGCAGGTAGGCGTCGCCCACCTGCATATACGAGCCTGGCTTGTTCGGCTTCGCCTGCCAGACCAGCGCATAGTCGGTGCGCGCCTTGCGTTTCTCAACCTTGGTGTCCTGGAGCTCGAAGTCGGCCAACCGGTAGCCCTGGCGCTCGAGAAACACCGCCGCGCGGGCCCGCGCCTCCTCGGTGGAAAGCGTTGCGCCCGGCGCGTCCTCATCGAGAAGGTGACGATAGGCAAAAACCCCGCCTGCCGCCGCATCAACTAAGACCAGATGTTCCTCCTTCTCGAGCGGACGGAAGTAACGCAAGTCCCACAGGAGGAGCCGTGTGGCCTGGCGGTAGATGTGGTCGGTCTCCTCCACGGAGCGATGTTCCAGGATGTACTTCACCGCCAGCGGGTCTACGTTTTCCCGCAGCCCGGCGACGCGGTGATAGCGCCCGGGGTCCACCTGCCTCTGCTGGAGATACTCGTCCGCCGCCCTGATTGCCTCCTCGCGGGTCAGGCACACTCCTATCCCCTCGCCGAAACGGTGGACGGGCAGCAACGTCAGGGCAAGAAAAGCCGCCACCAGCACCGCAGCTAGGGCCAGCCGTCGTCGGCCGAGTGGCTGATACGTGAGCGGCGACGCAAGCGCGACAACTTCCTCTTTCCTCGGTGCCCGCGAAATCCCCACGCTCGCATTCGCCAGTGTCGTTTCCTCTGCAAACGTGCCCGTGCGCCAGTAGGCAACCAGCGCCGCAATCAGCGGGAGGAGCATGATTCCCGCCGTGAGGGCGCCGGAAATCATCAGGTAATGATTGGGAGAGCGCAGAAGAAGGAAAGCGGTGTAAAGCGCATCCACCGTGTAATGCCAGATCAGGACAGCCAGGATGCCAAAGCGCAGCATGATAAGGCCAACCACGATGCCGCCCAGGCCGACCTCGACCCCACGGATGAAGAACGGCTGGTTGGGATAGGCGGCGTGGAGGAAGCCCCAGATGAAGGCGGCCAGCACCAGCGCCACCGGCCTCGAACGCAGGACCTTCCCCAAGAAAGGGATGGCGAAGGCGCGGAACTGCATCTCCTCCGAGACCGCGGGAAAGAAGCCAATGAAGAGCACCGACACCCAGGGGATGCGCGTGTTGAGTAAATTCGAAAACGGAACGTCGGCCGGTGCCCAGGCTCCGAGCTTGTCGGCGAGGAGGTAGAAGACAGTCTGATAAGCGAAGAAGAAGAACGTGAGGCTGATACCAATCACGTTGGCCAGGAAAAACGACCGCGAGCGCAGACCTTGCCAGGTCAGGTAGCGCCGCAGCGATACCAGACGCGGGAAGCCCTCGCGATAGACAGGTTCGGAGCTTGCCACCAGGAGAAAAATCAGAGCGCCGATACCCAGTGAAAACAGCAGGCTGTTAAGCAGGTAGCCGGCAATGAAACTGGAGTAGGAGTCCGTGGTCCGATAGCCAAACTCCTGCAAGGCAAATTTATTAAGCTGGCCGAGAAAGTACAGGCCCGCGGCCACGAGACCGAATCCGAGCGCCAGCTTCACCGGCACGTCGCGGTCGCGCAGGCGTTGAACCAAAATGACCAGCATGGCGATACTCAGCATGATCAGAAGGACTTCCGCCACGAGTTGCGCCGACCGGTTGCGCGAGCGGAGCTTTTCGTACTCGCGGGTCCACTGCTCGGGAATCTTCACAAATTCCGCGTAGCCCGCCACCTGATCGCCATCAACCTCCACCTCGATCCGCAAGCTGCCGTCGCCGAGATTCACGCCCTTCTGTTTCCAGGTGAAAGAATGGTCGGTACGCGCGGGGTGCTTCTCTGTCGCCGGTTCGACAAACTCCAGGTCGCCCAGGTCGCGCTTCACCACCTCGTGCAAGAACTTCTCAGCGATGGCGCGAGCAGAGGCTGGATCGAGGTTGGCGCCGGGTGCGGCTTCGGGGATCTCGTGCCCGAAGCCCACCACCTCGCCCGCCGGCGTCACGTCCACGCGGAATTCCTCCTGCTGCTGGGGCCGGAACCAGCGGTGGGACCATCGCCAGAGCCGCAGAGGGCCACGCGTCAGGGCGTTCATGCGCTCCAGGCCCTGCGTGCGCTCCAGATAGACTTTGGCCTGGTCGTCATAATCGAAAATTGCCGCGTGCCGGTAACCCTCCACGTGAATGCCGCGCTCGGCGAGGAACTTCGCGGCGATGGGCAAGGAACTATCCCGATTCACACGAAACTCGATGGCCGCCTCGGGGAACGCTCGCCAGAAATACTTGGCACCTATCGCCAGTGACACAGCCATCACCGCCACAGCGATGACGATGAGTCTGTAATC
>JALHUF010000711.1 GCA_022866195.1 Terriglobia bacterium | reverse complement strand
CGCCAGCAACCAATACCACAAACCGCGTCGCCAAGAATCGCCGCCCGGCGGCTGATCCTTTGCCTTCAGGCGAGAGGCCAAAAAGCGCGCCCCAAAAGAATCTCGGGCGATAAGGTAACGATGCGCCAGCCGCGAAAGCCGCTGCGTCCAGGTGGGGCGCCGGTTCACTCGCGCGATCTGGTAGCTGCCCGCACCGTCACTCAGACCGTGTTCACCCGGCGGAAGCAAATAGAACTCGCCGGGGTAGAGAAAGATCAGTTCGTCTAGCCTGTTCCGCCAATCCTTTCCGAGCGCGTCGGCGCGCTCCATGATGGTCATGAAATCGCGATGCGTCAGGCCGAAGCCACCGATATGCGCCCCGGCAAAGCCAAGCTCCTTCACCGCGGCCATCATCAACGCCGCCCGCTCCAGCCGCTGCGGTTTCTTCTCCGTTCCTAGTCGCCGGATAAGTTCATCGGTCGCCACGCAACCTGCCAACTCGCCTGACTGCATCATCTGGGCAATCTTCGCCGTCGGCACATAAACGTTGGCCAGCACAGGTACATGCCCCAGACCTTCCCTCGCCATGTATTGCTTCAGCTCATAAAGCTTGCGCAGGTTGAATCCCACCTGAGTGATGATGAACTGCGCGCCCGCGGCCACCTTCAGTTCCAGTTTGTAGAGCTGCATCATCTGGTCAGGCTCGCGGACCTTGAATGGGTTCACCACCGCCCCGGGGAAAAAATCGAAGGGCGTGCTTTGCACCACCCTCGCTCCCAGGTGGTACTGGATGCCCGTACGCATGGCCTGGATCAGCCAGAGGATCAGGGCAGAATCCAGATCGTAGACAGGTTTCGGCTTGCCGCTGAAGCCCTCTTTCTGGGCGTCTCCGGTGAGCGCCAGAATATTCTGCACGCCCAGGCGCGCCAGGGAATGCAGGCGGCCTTCCAGGAAGGCTCGGTTCCCGTCCTTGCCTGTGAGATGGGCGATGGGCGTCAGCTGGCGCTCAAGAATGTAGGAAACGAAGGCTTCGGGCGGGAGCGCCGGATTGCCGCCGGGCAGGTCGGTGACGCTGATGACCTTGATGCCGTCCGGTTGTGCCGACGCTTCTCTCACGAAGGCTTCCGCTTCGGCCACGTTGTGGTCCCGGCCCAGCACCAACTCTGCCGTGCAGAAAAACCGCCGCTCCGCGAACGCAGACCGCAGAAGGTTGTGCTTGCCGCTCGCACCTTCTGGACTCATTTCCTTCTCCTGATCGAACATCTCGATGCACCTTCTAGCGGCACGCTGAGAGCCGCCCTACAAGTGAGAACCAGCCCGCTGTCCAGATGCGTCAGCAGCGCGCTTAGAGAACGTCAATCCCTTCGCCGAAGGTCTCTCTCCGAAGGGGAATCGGGGCCAGCCTGAAGTCAATCTCGGGGATGAGGAGGGCTCGGTAACGAACGCCCCGCGGAGTACAGACCGGGCGAAGCCCCCACTGAACCCTCGGTCGCGCAATGGAAAGGCGGGGCTCCCCAACCCTCAGCGGTGTGGCCCCGGTGGCGGTCCCACTTCATGCCGTGACTAGCCTGCGCGCCAAGCCGACCGCCCCGTTGGCGTTGTCGCTGTAACCGTCGGCACCAATCTCATCCGCAAACCTTTGGGTCACCGGTGCGCCGCCCACCATGACCTTGACGTGCTCACGCACCCCCGCCTTTTTCAGCTCCTCGATGACGGTCTTCATGTAAGGCATGGTAGTGGTGAGCAGTGCTGAGAGCGCGACCAGCTGGGCCTTCTTTTCCCGGATCTCGGCAATGAACTTGTCCGGCGGCACATCCACGCCCAAGTCGGACACGGCGAAGCCGGCACCCTCCAGCATCGAGGCGACCAGATTCTTGCCAATGTCGTGCAGGTCGCCCTTCACCGTTCCGATAACGACCCGGCTCAGTGGTTCCGCTCCCTTGGCAGCGAGCAAGGGGCGAATCAGCTGCAGCGCGGCCTTCATGGCGCGCGCCGAGATGAGCAACTCCGGCACGAAACAGTCGCCGGTCTCGAACCGCCGCCCTACCTCGTCCATGGCGGGAATCATGTACTTCGCGACCAGCTCTTGCGGGTCAACGTTTGCGGCGAGCGCCTCCTGGGTGATGGCCGCCGCCCCCTTGGCATCACCGTTTAAGATGGCGTTCGTCAGCTTGGTCAAATCAGGCATTTGCTCCTCCTTGGTCTGGCCAATATAACGCATCTTGTGTGCCAAACTGCAGAGAATCTTCTCAAAGTGGAGCCGGGCCGGCGGGATTGCCGGTAGCTCGCCGACCGCTTGCACCCTCGCTTGACGAAGTGTAGAATGCCAGCTATTAGTCGGGCCAGCAAGGGACCGCGCTACTTACGCGACGCAACTCTCCCTGAGCCGCCGCAGCGCCACTGTTTGTAGCCGCTCTCTTCATGGTGTGATTTCCCGTGGCTGAGCCGCAAGCGGCACGCCCGAAGAGTACGGAGGCTCCCCCGGACCTGACCGGGACGACGGTGGGAAGGTTCGTCATTCGCACCCGGCTACACACGACGCAAATGTCAGAAGTATATCTCGCGGACGACACCAAGCTGAAGCGCCCGGTGGTTCTCAAGCGCATGTCGTCACAGTTGCGGGCCGATGAACACTACCGGCAGCGATTCCTCAAGGAGGCCGAACTGGCTTCCGGCCTCGCCGACCCACACATCGCCGTCATTTACGAGTTGCTGGAGGAGAAAGACGAAACCTTCCTGGTGATGGAGTACGTCGAGGGTACGACGCTCCGCCCCCGCTTGCAGCGGCCCTTCCCCCTGGAAGAATTCCTGCCGGTGGCCATCCAGTGCGCAGAAGCCCTGCTGGCGGCGCATGAGAAGGGCGTCGTCCACCGCGATATCAAGCCCGAAAACATCATGCTGACCCCTAAGGGTCAGGTGAAGATTCTCGACTTCGGTGTCGCCAAGCGCCTCGTGCGGCCCGCCGACCCGGATGCCACAGCGAGTACCGCCAGCCAGCCGGGAACCCTCAGCGGCACGCCGGCCTATATGGCCCCGGAAGTCTTGCTGGAAAAAGAGTCCGACGCGCGCGCCGACATCTTTTCCCTGGGAATCGTGTTCTACGAGATGCTCACGGCGCAGCACCCGTTCCGGGCCGACAGCTTCCTGGCCACCAGCGACCGCATCCTGCATGAAACGCCGACACCTCTCAGCAAGCTCAATTCCCGGGTGCCGGAGAAACTCGAGCGCATCGTTCTGGAGATGCTCGCCAGGAAAGCCGGCGAGCGCTACGCTCGGGCCGCGGAACTTCTGGCGGACTTGCGGGCCGTGGGGGGCGAGGCGGCCGGCCCGAGGCGGTTCACTTCACAACTCCTTCGCCCTGCTTACCTAAAAGTTGCTGCGGTTATTGCTGCGCTTGCTGTGATCGCCACGCTGGTTCTGCTGGCCACCGTTCCTGGTTTGCAGAAAGGCATCAAGCGTCGGCTGGGTTTCGCCGTGGTCCCAGAACAGAAGCTCTTGGTCGTGCTGCCCTTCTCGGCGCTGGGCGGCGGTGAGGAGGCGGCAGCTTTCGGCAAGGGACTTATCGAAACTCTCAACGTGGGCCTCACCAAGCTCACGGAAAGGCATTCCCTGCAAGTCGTTCCGGCCAGCGAGGTTCGGGCCCGCGGCGTAACCACTGCTGACCAGGCGCGCCGAGAGTTCGGAGCGAACCTGGTGATCGAGGGCAGCTTGCAGATCGCGGCGGAAACGGACCGCGTGACCTATGCCGTAGTGGATACCAACACGCACCGGCAGCTCCGCGCCGATACCATCACTGCCGGGG
>JALHUF010000710.1 GCA_022866195.1 Terriglobia bacterium | reverse complement strand
TGGTCATCCCGCCGCAGGACACGATTCAGGAAGTCAACGTCCAGACCTCCAACTTCGACGTGGAGAAAGGGCTGACGGCCGGCGCGGCAACCGACGTCGTGACCAAGTCCGGGACGAACCAGCTGCATGGCACTCTCTACGCCTTCCACAGCAACACTGCCATGGATGCCAGCAACGTCTTCTATCCCGGCAGCCAACGGAAGTCGAAGCACATCGTAAATCAGGACGGGGGCACGGTCGGGGGGCCGATCAAGAAGAACAAGCTGTTCTACTTTGCAAGCTGGGAGGGCCTCTTCGAACGGAATAACAATTCATCCAGCGCCCTCCTCCCGCCGACTGCCTCAGGAACAACCATCAGTGACTGGCGCGGGGGAGACTTTTCAAGCGCGCTGGGTGCCCCGCTCTATCAATGCACGGTAGCCGTCGGCGAGGGCGAGGATTGCCCCTTAGCTTCCACCGTCCCGATCATGGTCCCCACGACCGAAGGGGGCCCCCTGGTTCAGATGCAGGACGGGATGGTTTTCGACCCGATGAGCGGGAATGCGGATGGCACGGGACGTAGTGTGTTCTCCTCGGGCGGCGCCATCAACGTCATTCCTTCAGGCCGGCTTGACCCGGGTGCCATGGCCTTCATGGGTCTGGTTCCCACCCCCAACTATTTCCCGCAGGGCCAAGTCTTCAATTCCGACACCACTGCGAACTACTTCGTCAGCACCGTGACCAAGGGCACGCGCCACATCTTTAGCGGGAAAATGGACTGGAACCGGTCTGACAAACACACGATTTGGGGCAAGTACATGGGCCAGAACTTCAACTACGACGATCCCAATTATTTTGGCGAGGCAGGAGGGGGCTGGGGCACGGGCTTCAGTCACCAATTCGCTCAGACGGAAACCCTCGGCCACACCTGGGCTCTTTCCCCGAACATGGTCCTGACCGGCCACCTGGGCTTCACGCGCATGGCGGAGAACAGCCGCAATACGTCCTATGGCAAGCCTCTGGGCGAGAGCCTCCTGGGAATTCCGGGCTCCAATGCGCCTGACGGCGACCCTCTTTACACCGGGCTCCCCGGAATCTATATGGGGTATTATTCGGGGGACTTTTCCACTCTCGGCGATGCCAATTCGTGGCAGCCCGTCTTCCGCAACGACTGGACGGCCACCAGTTCCCACAATCTCACCATCGTGCGCGGCAGCCACGAGTTACGCTTCGGGACCGACATCTCTCATAATCACCTGAACCACTGGCAACCCGAAATCTACTGCTGCCCGCGGGGGTACTTGATTTTCTACCCGGACACCTCGGGCGTGAACATACCCATTAACGCGGACATGGACCAACTGCCGGTCTTCACCTCGACCGGGGCCGCAGCCGGCACAGGCGTTGCCACGGGCCGGCAGAATGAAGTGGCCCTGTTCGATTTGGGTATCCTCTCCGCAACAAATAAGAGTCGCCAGTACATCAAGAACACCGCGATGGACACACAATTTGCGGTTTACTTCGGCGACCGTTGGAAGGTCACGCCCAAGTTCACGGTGGACTGGGGCGTCCGTTACGAGTACTTCCCCTTGATCACCCGTGACGGGGCCGTCAAGTTCGAGCGCTACGACCCCAATACCAACGAAACATTGCTGGGTGGGGTAGGCGGTAACCCCATCCACCTGGGATCCACCTCGAGCAAGAAGCTCTTCGCTCCCAGACTCGGGCTGGCTTACCAACTCACCAACAAGATGGTGGTCCGAGCGGGGTTTGGCATCACCAACGATACCCTACCTCTCGAAAGGCCGCTGCGGGGCTTCTTCCCCCTGTCAATGGGGGCGGCTAACGTGGTGCCAGAGACGCTTGTCAGCGGCTGGCAGCCGCTGGGCACCTTCGCGGACGGCATTCCTCTGATCCCGGATCCCGACATCTCCCAAGGCGCCATCATTGCCCCCAACACCGTGGACGTCGCGACGATCGGCCCGGGAGAATTCAAACGCGCCTACGTCGTGTCCTGGAACCTCTTCGTGGAGCGCCAGTTGCCCGGTGAATTCCTCTTGGGTGTCGGGTACGTGGGCAACCACTACGTCCACGAGATGAACGGCAGGAACCTCAATCCCGCAACGCTGGGTGGTGGAAGTGCCAGCCAGCCTCTGTACGCGGCGTTCGGCCGGACGGCTGGCACCTACCAGTTCCAGGGATACCTGGACACCCACTACAACTCGCTCCAGGTCAGCCTCAATCGTCACAACTACAAGGGGCTGTTCATGCAGGGGTCCTACACCTATTCCAAGGCGATCGGCTACGTCAGTGACACCAGTTGGCAAAACGGGTTGAGGTTTACTTGCGCTCCGTCCCCGGAGATGCCGCAGGGGTGCCAAAGCCTCAATCGTGGCGCCTTGAATTTCGACCACACACACATGCTGAAGATGGCGTTCGTTTACGAGCTGCCCTTTGGTGCTGGCAAGAATTGGGCCAACACCGAGAGAGTCTCTCGAGCAATTCTCGGCGGGTGGCAGCTCAACGGCGTTTTCAGTGCTTGGAACGGTTCTCCGCTGACTCTGGGCCAAAGTGGCGGCGGCAACCTCAATACCCCAGGCACCAGCCAGGACCCGGACCAGATCGCGCCGGTCAAAATGACGAAAGGGCAAGGCCCGGGTCAATTCTGGTTCGACCCTTCATCCTTCGCCCCGGTCTTGGACAACGCTACGCTTGGTACCGTGGGTCGTGGCCTCGCCTGGCTCAGGGGTCCAGGTCTAGTGCAGATGGACGCCAGCTTGTTCCGGCACTTCAAGCTCACGGAGCGCTGGGTTCTGGAGTTCCGTCTGGAGGCGCAGAACTTGACCAACTCGCCTCACTTCAGCAACCCCAACACAACCTGCACGGACGTCCTCGGAAAGTGTGGAGGAAAATTTGGTAAGATCAGCTCTGGCTACGGCGAGCGGTATGTCCAACTAGGACTTAAGCTCAAGTTCTGACACCGAAGGCTTTGGCGGGGGCGCATAGTTATGCGCCCCTGCCCGCCGTCACAGCGCACAACAGCACATCCTTGTGACGGCTGCTCCGAGGTAAGAACAGTTTGATGCTCGCAGCGGGCGCGCTTTGCGCGCCCGCTTTTTTGTGGACTGAAGGCTTCTCACCTCAGCCTGGCATGACATCCCGAGCGCCAGCGAAGGACCTGCTTTTGTTTTGCCGCAACTTAGAACAGCAGATTCTTCGCTTCGCTCAGAATGACAACACCCGGAGGGTGCCACTCTCTGGTAATGCAAGACCTGTCGAAAAGCTTTGTGAGTGCCCTGCGGGATCGCCAGCGCGCCCCTTCCTTTTCGAGTATGAGCAGACCAGGCGCCAACTGGCAGCTCTATTCAAATTGCTTGCGATAGTGTTCGCAGAGGGAAGGGCGCTGCTGGCAGAGTGTGTTGAACTCGCGTTTGGCGTTGGCGCGTTCCCCCAGGTTGAGGTAGGCGAAGGCGAGGCTCAGGCGTGCCTCAACGAGGTCCGGCTTCATCTTCAACGCCTTCTGGTAATGGTCCACAGCCTCTTTGAACCGGCCGACATTTGCCAGGGCCGTCCCTAAGTAATGTTCGAGGCGGGGGTCTTCCTGCCCGAGTTCTTCGGCGCGGCTCAGCGGGCCGAGGGCTTCTTGAAAACGCTTAAGGTCGATTAAGGTGATTCCCAGCTCCTGCTGGAAGATCGCGATGGAGGGCTTCGCTTCGGCGGCTTTGAGGAGGTAACGATAAGCTTCCTCGTTTTTTCCTTCGAGGCGCGCAATTCTCCCCAGGGCATGAATGGCGAAAATATCGCGAGGGGATTGGTGAATCACCAGTTCCAGCACCGGCCGCGCTTTCTCCGTCTCACCTTCGACCATGTAGGCGCGCGCCAGGCCCATGAGGGCGCGGTCGAACGTAGGATTGAGCTTCAAGCTATCCAGATAGCTCTTCTCGGCTTCGTGCCAGCGGTGGGTCTGCGAAAGATTTTCCGCCTTGAGGAAAGGAATCACGAAGAGGCGCGGCTCTTCGGTGGCCAGTGGCTCCAGGGCCCGATTGGACTCCTCGTATCGCCCCGCCTCGTTTAGAGCATGCGCGCGCATGACCGCCTTGAAAACTTTCAGGTGGTCCTTGGGATCGGGGAGCGGCCCGGCCGCGGCGGGTTGCGCTGCACCCGAATAGGCTATATACCCTAACGATTTGAGCTTTTCGACGGTTTCCGGAGGTAGCGGCGGCGCCGGCGCCGCGGGCTGAGTTGAAGTATAGCGCCGTTCGATGCCGATCAGTTGCTCGCGCAGCGCTGCGGCGAGCGACCGACGCTCGGCGTAAACGTTATGTAGCTCCTGGGGATCCTTGAGAAGGTCATAAAGCTCGGGGCGCGGCGCCTGGATGTACTTGAACTGAGCGGTAGAAATCCCGTATAGCTCGCTCCAGCCGAAAGAATCGCGTGGATAGTAGGTCTCAGCATAGACAGGGCGCTCACGGCCTGCACCTTTTCCCAGGATGTCCGAGGCGAGACTCATCCCCTGAAACTGCCGGCTCAGCGGGTCCTGCAGGTGTAGCAGATCAAGCAGGGTGGGCGCCACGTCGATAATTCCCACAAGGCGGCGAACCACGTGCGGCGTGCCCATGCCTGAGGGCAGCTTGAAAATCAGCGGGACATGCAGGGTGGAGTTGTAGATAAAGAAGCCGTGCTCGTCTTCGCCATGCTCGCCCAATGACTCACCGTGATCGCTCAGCAGGGCAATGAGGGTCCGATCGTAGAGGCGGTTGTTGCGCAGATACTCAAACAGCCGGGCGAGCTGGCTGTCCGCATAGGCAATTTCGCCGTCGTAAAGGTGGCCGGCATATTGGGTGCGGAAAGGCTCCGGCGGGTCATAGCGGGCGTGGGGATCGTAGAGGTGCAGCCAGACAAAGAAAGGGCGCGCGCCGGTCCCACCGGTAGGACGGGCCTGGAACCAAGCCAGCAGGCGGCCGACAGTCTCTTCGGCGCGACGCTCGATGGCCGCAGGATTGCTGGTTTCCACCTGCCGCACGTTGAAACGGTCGTCGTACTCTTGGAAGCCGCGATTGAATCCCCAGCTTGATTCCAGCACGGCCGAGCTCACGAAGGCCGCCGTATCGTACCCGTGACGTTGGAAGGCTTCGGCCAGCACGCCGACGCCTTTCGGCAGCAGACCGCTGATGAAGCCCCGCACGCCGTTGTACATGGGGTAGGTCCCGGTCAGGATCACAGCATGCGATGGGGGCGTGGTGGGGACCTCCGCCAGGGCGCGGTCGAAGCGCACGCCTTGCGCCGCCAGCGCGTCCATGGCGGGAGTCCGAACGCGACGCGCCCCGTAGCAGCCCAGGCGGTACGCACGCACCGTGTCCACGATGATCAGCAACACCGGCGTGCGGTCGGGAACGCGGCCCGAATTGCTCTGGCACAGACCGGTGGAGGCACAGATGCCCAGAAGGAAGATGGCGAAGATGGTCCGTTCTTTCGGGAATCGATTCACTGACAAAGGCCTTGTTGGGATGACATACTCCTCAATTGCCCGCTACTTGGTCTGGTGCGTACAGATCTCGCCTGCCAATCCTGCCTTCAGCCCACAACCTACGCCACGGTCGGAACAGCCCACTATTTTAACTCTCCGAAGCGAAAATGGAAGCTGTTCTCAACAGAGCGCGCCCAAATCGCGCCCGTTCTTTCTTTTTGATGGGCTCCTCATGGATCTGCTTCTTGAGGCATCGAGCCTGTTTGCGTATTGCCTGCAACACAGCCCGCGTGCTAAAAGTTGTGGCTGAGAGATCAGTATGAAGTCCTTGCGCGGACTGCCCCGAGTGTTTGCCTTCCTTGTGGTGTCATGTTCGCTCCTTGCTCAGTCAGCCGATCTGGCGCTGAAGTCGCATCGCGCCAAGGAGCTGTTGGAGGCGGGGAAGGCGGAAGAAGCCATCCCGATCTACCGTGAGCTGGTGCGGGCCCTGCCCAACAACCCGGGCTTGATGATGAATTTAGGCCTGGCGCTGGACATGGCCGGACACAAGCGCGAGGCAGTACGCGAATTCGAGAAGGTTCTGAAGCTCGACCCCCGACACGTGCCGGCGCTGCTCTTTCTGGGGACAGGCTACGTCGAATTGGGCGAGCCGGCGAAGGCGGTCAACCCACTCAAGAAGGTACTCAAAGCCCAGCCCGACAACCTTGACGCCCAAGAGGTGCTGGGTGAGGCTCTCTTGTCCCTCGGCCAACTCGAGGAGGCAGCGGGGCACTTTCGTAGCCTCGCGCAGCGGGATGCTGGGAATCCGAGAGTCTGGTACGGCTTGGGGCTGAGTTACGAACGTCTGGCGCAACGGAATTTCGAGGAGCTCGAAAAAGTTGCCCTGGGATCCGCTTACTGGCTTGAGCTGGTCGCCGAGTCCCGCTTCAAGGTGACGCAATATTTCAGCGCCTTCTATTTCTACCGGCAGGCGCTGTCGAAGATGCCCACGATGCGTGGCGTCCATGCGGGCCTGGCGGAGGTTTACAGGAAAACGAATCACCCCGACTGGGCTGCCATCGAGGAAGAAAGGGAACGTGCGATGCCGCCGCCGGATTGCCGCGCGGAGAAGCTCGAATGCGACTTCCAGGCGGGCCGTTACTTGGAGCTGGTGGCATGGTCGGAAGGGGTGAAAACCCCGGAGTCCTATTACTGGCGGACGCGCGCCTACAATCAGCTGGCGCTGGAGGCTTTCTCCCGCCTTGGTCAGCTTCCGCCGTCCGCTGAAATGCACGAGTTAATAGCCAAAATGGAGTCCAACCGGAGGCAGTACGTGGAATCTGCCCGAGAGTGGCGAGAGGCGCTGAAGCTCTCCCCCGGCAATCCGTCCCTGCAGGAGGGACTGGCGGTCGCGCTGTATCAAGCCGGGGACCTACAGGGGGCTCGGGCCATGTTCGAAGACCTTCTCAAACGCCAACCGGAGTCCGCGGAACTAAACTATATGCTGGGCGACACGCTCTTGAACTCACAGAAGCCGCAAGAGGCTGTCCCTTACCTGAACAAGGCCGTCACGCTCGTGCCGGGCCTGCTTGCCGCACACGGTTCGCTGGCCCGTGCCTACTTGGCGCTCGGGGAGGCCGAGAAAGCTGTCCCGCACTTGAAGGCGGCCCTGCCCACCGACGAAGACGGCAGCCTGCATTATCAGTTGGGCCGCGCCTACCAAGCACGTGGGGAGTTGGCGCTTGCCCGGGAAATGCTCAAGAAATACCAGGAAATCCATAACGCCCAGGAAGTCGAGAACAAGATGGTGGAGAAGGAAGTCGAGATTACACCCCCGTGATCGGGCCCTGGAATCATCGCGCCATCGGGTCATCGAACCATCGAGCGATGGGGTGATTGAGCGATTGAGTCGCGAGATCATCGGGCCATCAACCTAATAAGCCGTATATCCATTGCAGGCAGCGCGGGAGTCTAACCCAGAAAGGAATGGTTCATCATTCAGCCTTCAGCCTTTCCACTCCATCCTTCAGATTTCACGCTTTCTGCTGACGCCTCTCCCGCGCCCCTAGCCCCTAGTTCACTTCTCCGGCTCGCGAACCTGTAGGATCTGGTCGGCCTTCACGCCTTTGAGGACCTGGGTGATTCCGCCCGGCCACTTAATTTCGATCGCGTCGATCTTTTCGGTTTTCCCCAGCCCGAAGTGCACTCCAAAATGACTGGACGAAGCATAGCCGACGGCGGTGGTCATGTGGTTCACTTGGTTGCCGATGCGGACGCGCGCGCCGATCCCATCCCGGTTGCTCTTGGTTCCGACAAGCTTGAGGGTGATCCAGTGATTGTCATCCGGGCTCACGTTCTCCCAGAGTTCGGCGGGTTCGCGCAGGGCGGACACCACCACGTCAATCTTGCCGTCATTGTTGAAGTCCGCGAAGGCACACCCACGATGAGCTGCGGGCGCCTGGAAACTCTCTCCCGCATCCCCAGAAACGTCGCGAAACGTTCCGTCGCCCAAGTTAGCGATCACGCTGTTGGGCTGCCGGTATTCCGTGGCCTTGAAGAGGTGGACGTTGTCGTCGGCGTGCGAATTGGCTGTGAATAGATCTTTCCAGCCGTCGTTGTTGAAGTCGAAGATCCCGTTGCCCCAGCCGCTTCTCAGCACGCTGACAGGTCCGAGCCTGCTGGGATAGGTTACGTCCTGAAACCAGCCCTCCCCTCGATTACGGAAGAGCGGCCAGGTTTCTCCCTCCAGGGCGGTCACGAAAACGTCAGGGAGGCCGTCGTTGTCATAATCGCGAAAGTCCGCACCCATGCTGGAGATGGGTTTCCCGCCGTCCAGCAGCGCCGCCCCGGTTTCAAGTCCTACCTCTTCAAATGTCCCGTTGCCGCGATTGTGGAACAGAAAGTTGGCTTGGTTGTCGTTCGTAACGTAAACATCCATGAAGCCATCGTTATCGAAATCGGCGAAGGCGAGGCTCATGCCGCGGCCCTGGTACTTGGCGATTCCCGACTGTTCAGAGAGGTCTTCAAACGTTCCATCGCCGCGGTTGTGATAGAGCGTGTTGGTGAGCCCTTCGAAATACATGGGGTGGCAGTAAACCCGGAGATTGCGTGCCGCGTCGCCACAGAAGCGATTGTAGTCCGGGGTCCACTTGGCGTAGTTCACTACGAAGAGGTCGAGGTAGCCATCGTTGTCATAGTCGAACCAGCCCGCCGCCACAGACCACTTATCGCTCTTGATGCCGGCCTTTTCGGTGACTTCCTCGAACTTGCCGTTCCCCAGGTTGTGGTACAGGTGATTGCTGTACACGCCGGCCACGAACAGATCGATGTGCCCATCGTTGTCGTAGTCCGCGGCTGCAGCGCCCATGGAATAGCCGGCGCCGGCTACACCGGCTTCCTCGGTGACGTCGGTGAATTTCATGCCGCCGTCATTGCGATACAGGCGGTTGAAGTATATGGGCGAGGTTTTCTGGAGCGCGGGAAGCTCAGCCCCGTTCGTAAAGAAGATGTCCGTCCGCCCATCGCCGTTGTAGTCGAAAGCGGCAACCCCACCCGTCATGGTCTCGATCATGTGTTTCTGTGGCGTTGGGTAATTATGGAGCACGAAGTTGACTCCCGCATTCAGTGCCACGTCACGGAATTGTATCGGGGTGAGTGAGGCCTTGGGTTTTGCGCGGGCAGGCCCTTGGCTTTGAGCGTAGAGGTGGAGTCCCAGGCCTGTCAAAAGAAGGCCCACGAATAAGCGGGCGAGCGTAGAGCGTAAAGCAAACATTAGGCGCGAAGGTTATGATGCCACGCACCGGAATTCAACGTCAACGGCTTGAAATGCTGTTTTCTCGGAACCGTGATCACCCGGTCCGGGAGCCGCTGCATTCGTTGACCCAAAACCGGAAAAATGGGCCAGGAATAAGTTGAGGAAACGGCTTGAAGCGTGCCCCTCTGAACCGACAAGGAGGACGCGAAGATGCCGAGGAAAGGTCACACGGAAGAGCCGATACTGGAGGCGTTGCGGTCTACGCGCAGCGACAGCGTTCGCGTTGACTTTCCTTCGGGCGGGGCCTAAGATGCCCGCCACGATCGCAGTGGTTAGCATTTCCAAGGAGAAACACCATGAAGCTGACGAGGCGCACACTCTTGAAGCAGGGAGCTGGTGTTGCCGGGGGAGCCCTTCTCGCCCAAACCAGGAGCGAGGCCGGACAAGCTCCTTCCGAACCACCTGCCCCACGACGTACTCGTTTCGGGGTCTCAACGTATTCTTACTGGCATTTCGAAGGGGAAAAGTATCCCATTGAAAGGGTGATCGAGAACGCCGCCCGGCTTGGTTTCGACGGCATCGAGATTCTGCATAGGCAAATGACGGACGAGTCGCCAGCCGCCCTGAACCGGTTTAAGCGCTTGGCGCTTGTCAACGGCCTCGACCTCATCATGTTCACCATCCATCAGGACTTTGTTTCACCCGACCGCAACGAGCGCCAGAAGGCTATTGACCATACGAAGCACTGCATCGATCTTGCTTATCAGCTGGGGACTCCCGCCATCCGGCTTAACTCCGGACGTTGGAAGACACTCGCGTCCTTTGACGACTTGATGAAGGTTAAGGGGAAGGAACCACCGCTCCCAGGCTACACGGAGGACGACGGGTTCAAATGGTGCATCGACTCCATTGCGGAATGTATCCCCGCCGCGGAGAAAGCGGGAGTGGTGTTGGCGTTAGAGAACCACTGGGGTTTGACGGCCAGCGTGGACGGCGTGCTGCGGATTTACAAGGCGATTAATTCACCTTGGCTGGGAGTGACTCTGGATGTTGGCAATCTGGTTGGCAACCCTTATCCGCTAATCGAGAAACTCACCCCGTATGCCGTCGTCGTTCACTTCAAGACTTATTTCGGCGGCGGCGTATGGTACACCCTCGACCTCGATTACCCGAGGATCGCCGGCATTCTGCGCAGGGCCAACTACCCTGGCTACGTGAACCTGGAAATGGAGGGCCGCGAAAACGCGGAGACCGCCGTCCCCAAGAGCCTAGAAGTGATGAGGAAAGCATTCGCCTAGCCAGACTGGATTTATCGTGGATGTTCTAGCTGCAACAGGGGCATAAACCTCGATCGGCAAAACCCGTAGCTAACAACCTGCGCTGCGCCCCGCGCTTCCGTGACCTCGTGCGCCGCATGCACTTCCATCAGACGGTCCTCGCCGGGCATGTGATGCTGTCCGACTTCAGCGAAAATGAGACCGTTGAGTGAAGTTGGGTAAGGTATAGTTTTTGCCCTGGTTCATCTCCCAACCCGCGCTAGATTGTGCGGTACACGAGTGGAGTTGCGCGGTGCTCCGGCCTTGCTGCCGCAATCCATCCTCATCGCTGGCAAACCGGATTCAGAGCTTCATCGTGTCATCACCGGCAACTGTGCTTTCACAACGGAGGGTTTGGGCGTCACTCCCGGCAATCAATTCAGTCTGATCCAGTGTTCCGAGAAACCCGAGGAATCCGCCATCCTTGGCTCTTGGTTCACGCGCCGCTGGAATACTCTGCCAGCCTCCGATCAGCAGAAAGCCGCATTCCTCTCCCGTCTTCAGGAACTCGCCGATCCGAAAGCCCCGTCGCTCATCTATTACCTGACCCTCTTCCACATTTTCAAAGACCTCGGTGACGAACTGGACGAAGAGCGTATCGTCAAATCCGCCACGGGCATCCGTATCACCACCGTCTGGAAGAAGCTCTTCAAGTTCCAGCGGGACGGCGTCGTCGGGGCCATCGACAAGCTGGAGCGTCTGGGCGGCTGCATCATTGCCGACAGCGTCGGACTCGGCAAAACCTTCGAGGCTCTCGCCATCATTAAATACTATGAGCTTCGGAACGACCGCGTGCTGGTACTGGTGCCCAAGCGACTCCGCGACAATTGGACACTCTACAAGGCCAACGACCGGCGCAACTTTCTCGCCTCCGACCGCTTCAATTACGACGTGCTCAACCACACCGATTTCTCCCGCGACGGCGGGGCTTCCGGCGACATCGATCTCGCCCACGTCAATTGGGGCAACTACGACCTCGTGGTCATCGACGAATCCCACAACTTTCGTAACAAGGCCACCCACAATGACCGCGAGACCCGTTACGACCGCCTCATGCGGCGCATTATCAAGGAGGGCGTCAAGACCCGCGTCCTCATGCTCTCCGCCACGCCGGTCAACAACCGCCTCGCCGACCTCAAGAACCAGATCGCCTTCGTCACCGAGGCGGACGATATGGCTCTGGACGCCCACGGCATTTCCAGCATCGAGGCAACGGTTCGCCAGGCGCAGCTTCAGTTCAACCGCTGGCTCGCTCTGGAGGATGCCGAGCGTAAGCCGCCGCGTCTCCTGGACATGCTCGGCTTCGACTACTTCAAGTTGCTCGACCTGTTGACCATCGCCCGCTCCCGCGCGGGGGTTCGCCAAGGATTCATAGGTACGGACTCTCAGCTTTCTCACCCGTAGCATGGTCCCTGGGGGTAGATTTGGGCCGGGCGCTGGCGCTGACACAATGTCCGAGTCTGGCCCGAAAACCCCCCTGCGATAACCATCCAGCCCTCCGGTGCGCAAAAAAGCGCCTTTTTTCCGGCTTCCGGAGCCCTAAATACGCCCTTCTGACCCCCTTTTCCCGCCCAAACCCCCCGAAATCGCCCC
>JALHUF010000709.1 GCA_022866195.1 Terriglobia bacterium | reverse complement strand
GGGAAGTTGTAGGTGCGGATCTTCTCGCTGCGGTCGCCGGTGCCGACCATGCTGCGGCGCTCGGCGCCGATCTCGGCGCGCTGCTTCCCGAGCTCCATCTCGAAGAGGCGGGAGCGGAGCACACGCAGGGCCTTGGCGCGGTTCTTGATCTGGGACTTCTCGTCCTGGCAGGAGACCACCAGGCCGGTGGGCAGATGGGTGATGCGCACGGCCGAGTAGGTGGTATTCACGGACTGGCCGCCGGGGCCGGAAGAGCAGAAGGTGTCGATGCGCAGCTCCTTGGGATCAATCCCGATTTCCACCTCGTCGGCTTCGGGGAGCACGGCCACGGTGATGGCGGAAGTGTGGATACGCCCCTGCTGTTCCGTCTGCGGGACGCGCTGCACGCGGTGGACTCCGCTTTCGTACTTGAGCTTGCTGTACACCTTCTGGCCCTCAATCACCGCGATGACCTCTTTCAGTCCGCCAATTCCAGAGAGGCTCGTCGAGAGGACGTCCACGCGCCAGCCCTGCGCCTCGGCGTAGCGGCTGTACATGCGGAAGACTTCCTGGGCAAAAAGCGTGGCCTCGTCTCCGCCGGTCCCGGCGCGGATTTCCAGCACCACGTTCTTCTCCTCGTTGGGGTCCTGGGGCAGCAGCAGGACTTTGAGTTCTTGCTCCACCTGCTCCCGGCTTTTTTCCAGTTCGGCGAGTTCCTCGTGCGCGAGGGCTTTCAGGGCAGGGTCGTGAGAGGATTCATCCAGCAGCCCTTTCGTCTCCTGGAGGGACTTCTGGAGGTCCTTCCAGCGGCGGAACTTCTCCACAATCTCACTCAGCTCGGCGTGAGTCTTCGCGGCCTTTTGATAGCGGGCAGTGTCCGCCAACACTTGTGGGTCGCTGAGCTGAGTGTTCAGCTCTTCGTATTTAGCTTCGATTTCTGCCAGCTTGTCCAGAAAATGCATGGCTCAAAACCAGGGAGTCAGAAGTCAGAAGTCAGAATCCATAACTGTGAAATGTCCCCCAATTTTCCACTCAAATGATCGTCTACTGCTTTTTGCTTACTGCCCACTTCCTACTTCCGACTTCCGCTTTTCTTATGCCACGATCAATTCTCCGCCGCGGCTTTTCTCCAGAGCCATAGCGGCTTCCAGCGCCTGGATGGCGGTTTCGAGCTGGCTGTCGTTGGGCTCGCGTGTGGTAATTCGTTGCAGCCACAGGCCGGGTTGCGAGGCCCAACGCCAGAGCCGCCCCTGCGACTTGGCCGCATACCGGATGAATTCGTACGAGACGCCAGCGATCAGGGGCAGCAGCAGTAATCGCCCCGCGAACCTTCCCGCGAACGTGTGGAAGGGTAGAAACATATACAAAACCATCGCGATCACCAGGACCACCAGCAGGAAACTGGTTCCGCAGCGCGGGTGAAAGCGGGGGCAAGCGCGCGCGGAAGCAAGATCGATGCCGCCATTCCTTTCAAACGCCCAGACCACCTTGTGCTCGGCGCCGTGATATTCGAAGACGCGCTGGATTTCCTTCCATTGCGCAATCACGACCAGGAAGCCGAGAAAGAGAAGGATACGAATCGTGCCATCCACCAGGTTGAAAAGGAAAGTGTTCTCCACCACCGGGTAGCGCCCCTTGAGCTGCGTCGTCAGATAGAGCGGCACGAATTTGTAGAAGAAGATGAAGAACCCCAGCGAGAAAATGAGGTTCAACGCCAGCAGCCAGTTGCTCAGTTCGCGCTTTTTCTTGGGTGCCTTGGGTTCGGCATCCTCCAGCGCCTGCTCAGCGGAGTAACGCAACGCGCGGATGCCGAGGACCAGGGCTTGCCCGACCATGCCTAACCCGCGCAGGACCGGGTACTTCAGGCAGCGGTATTTCTCCGACGGCCGCTCGAGGGAATCCTGCAAGATGGCGATGGACCCGGCTGGCCGGCGGACGGCCACGGCAAAGGAATGCGGCGAGCGCATCATCACGCCTTCAATCACGGCTTGGCCGCCCACCAGGACTTCGTCTGACCCCTGGAGGTACGGCAGCAAAGCTAAGCGCAGCGCGCGACGGAGGAAGAAAACGGTTTGTACTATCCAGCTTCGCATACGGATGCCAGGCGGCATCGACTCGCCCGCCGCCCTCCTGGTGGAGCAAGCGCAGAGCCAGGCGTTCAGCGCCTAGCCCGCCTGTCAAGCTACCAGGTTTGGATGCGCGGCCCAGGCAAGTTGACCCAAGTTTCAGCATAGCCGGACTTTCAGGGGGTGTCAATTCAGGCTATCCCGCAGGGACCGCTCCAGATGCGCCTCGCGCGGCCTCCGGACCGCTGGCGAGTCAAGCCTTGGCGTGATGTGCCCCTGGGCGGTCCACCCGAGCTGCGGCCGACGTGCGCCCGGTTGATTTTTGTGGAGGCAGCGCTATAATGCGCTGGCTCACGGAGTATGCCCGCGTCAGTATCTCCTCCGAGGTAATGCCATGACTGAGCCCGCGTTGCGTCTCGGCGACTTGATTGACGATTATTGTCCGCGTTGCCGGTTCCTGCTGAACCATGCCATTGCGAGCATGGTCGAAGGGCAAGTAGCGAAGGTGATTTGCCAGACCTGCTATTCCGACCATGCCTACCAGCACGGGCAAGGGGGAAAGAAGAAAGCCGGTCCGCGCGCCACGCTGTTCGATCAGGTGCTGGCCAAGGTGTCGCCCGCGGCTCCGGCGCCCGTTGCCGCACCGCCCCCCCCGAAGAAGAGAGCTCCCCCGCCCGAGCCTCCGAGCATGAAGAAAAAGGTCGCCCCGCCGGCTCGCTATATCTCGCGGCACAAGATTAAGCCACCGCGCCGCGGCCTCTGAAAGGGCGGCAAAACCCCGGGAGCCGGCGCTGTGTTGTTTGACGCCAGCCCGACCGTTTTTTCCTTGTGTGGGAAACCCGTTCGGCAGCCCCGCGATCTTCGTGGGAACGAGTTGACCGTTTTGTTCTACTTGCGGGAACCGGCCGGGGGACAAAATCAGGTTGCTTACATTCTTCGCGGAGCGCAGCGTGGCCCCGAGAATAACCGGCGTGGGAAGCATCTGGGCGGGAGCCGCAGCCGGCGCCGCTTCGCCCCCGGTGGGCGTCGGGGCTGGAGGACTGGGAGGTGTGGACATAAGCCTTCTCCTGAGATGTCTCCGCCGCGGCGAAGGCGGGGCGTGCGCTTCGCCGTCCCCGCTACGGAGACGTTTGGACAAGTTCTTCTCTGACGGT
>JALHUF010000708.1 GCA_022866195.1 Terriglobia bacterium | reverse complement strand
CCGATGTGGCACTCGACGCAGGCCACGCGGGCGTGCGGCGAGCGCTTGTAGGCCGTGTACTCCGGCGTCATGACTTGGTGGCAGGTCTCTCCGCAGAACTGCACTGAATCCATGTACACGGTCCCGCGGTAGCTGGCGAAGACGAAAATCGGCACATTGATCGCCGTCATCACGGCAATGAACAAGGCGGTGCGCCGTAATTCGCGCTGCGAGAAGTCTACCGTCGGGTAGGTAAGCGGCAGCCGCCCCAGGCGGCGCTCCTTGCGAAACCGGCGGTAGATGCCAAAGGGAATCAGAACAAGCCCCGCCACGAAAACCACCGGCAAGATGAGGAAAATAAGAATGCCCGTGTAAGGGTTGGGCTGGTACCCGTAGAGCTGAAATGCGTAGGTCAACAGGAGCGTGATGCCGGAGGTCGTGGTCAGCACCACCCCAACGCGGCTAATCCTATTGGCACTGAGATAAACCACCGGCCGCGTGAGCTGGGCCAGGAGTTCCCAGAACCCTCTGCGGCTGCCCCGAGCCCCACCGCCGGACGTAATTACGTTGCCCTTCTCAGGCACCTTGGATCATTCCTCCCGCGCCGGGCCACAGGGAAGAGACCGACCCGCACGGCGCGCCGGAGACATATCAGGCCCGTCGGAAATGCGGATTCTTGTACTACGCTTGCCCGGTCGTTGCAACAAGTAGGCGGCAGACGGAGGGTCAGCCCAATCGCGCCCGCCTCCTTGCCCCCACCCAGAATTACTTGCTTGCTTCACTCGCCTTGTAGCCTTCCAGCGAGTAATTGTGTTCCTTGTAGTACTTGCCGGCCTCGGTCAGTTCCTTAAATTTTCCGGCAGGATGGCAGAACGTGCAGGGCTTCCCTTCCTTCTTCGCGAACTCCTGCTTGGGTAGCCCCCATGAAATGAAAACTAGGAGCGCAAGTACCGCAACAGTAGCAGAACGCACGAGCGACATACGAAGTACCTCCGTCGGTAATAAGCTCAACTCGAGGCTTGCTCCTCGCCTTCCAAAGCGCCTGCCCCGCACCCTTCCCAGCACTCAAACTGCCAGCCAAGTCGGACGTTAATTTTTTATACCTGCCCTCTATTGCAGAACTTAGCAGTCTCACATAGAATCTACTTGGTTGTAATCAAACGACTTGCGCGAAATTGCGGACACTTTTTGCGTAAAATCGCCCAACAGACCCTGACGCGCGCCTTATGCAGACAAATAGGCGTTTTCCCCTTCGGCCTCTTATCTCAATGAGTACAAAGGGTGGAACCTGTCGCGAGAGCTGTCACTTTGCATTGCTCAATGGCGAGGATACATTGGCAACGGACGTGCCGCCCCAGAGATTCGGGGTTTGTGTTGCAAATATCTACAGCCCTGTTTCATTGAGAGCGCGTGTCTGGCCCACGGAGTTGGGACTAATGAATCTCATGCTGGCTGGCCTCAGCCACAAGACGGCTTCAGTTGAGGTGCGGGAACGATTCGCGATTTCCGAGCGTAGGATCCCCGAGGCGCTGCGGAGGCTCCAGGCAGAACCAGAAATCCAGGAAGCGCTGATCCTCTCGACCTGCAACCGCGTGGAATTCGTTGTCAAGGTTCGCGAGGATGGTGACGGGGTCGAAGCACTACGGCGGTTTGCAGGCTCCTTTTACGGTCTGGAGTATAACGAACACGCGCCCTTCTTTTACGTGTATTACGACTACGAGGCGGTGCGGCATCTGTTCCGGGTGGCTTCCGGACTCGATTCGCTGGTAGTCGGAGAGCCGCAGGTTCTGGGACAGGTCAAGAAAGCCTACGCGCTGGCCAAGGGAGCGCAAACCACGGGAAGCCTTCTGGATGCGGTCTTCCCCCAAGCGTTCAACGTTGCCAAGCGCGTTCGGACCGAGACGCCCGTGGCAGAAGCGGCCGTCTCCGTCAGTTCGGCCGCCGTGGAGCTAGCCGAGCAAGTTCTTGGCGCGCTCCGCGGCAGGACGGTGATGATTATCGGCGCCGGACAGATGGGCGAATTGGCCGCGCGTCACCTCGTGACCAAGGGTGCGGCGACGGTGCTGGTGAGCAACCGCACTTACGCGCACGCCGTGGCGCTGGCTGAGGAGTTGCAGGGGCTGGCCATCCGCTTTAACGAGCTCTGGGAGGCCATGACCCGGGCCGACATCGTCATCAGCTCCACCGGCTGCCCGCACTGCATCATTACTCGGGTGGACATGGAAGCGCTGATGGCCAGGCGAGAGCAGCGGCCCCTGCTTCTGGTGGATATTGCCGTACCGCGTGACATCGAACCCGCGGTGGGTAAAATACCGGGATGCACGCTGGTCAACGTGGATAATCTGCAGGAAGTGGCGCACACCAACTTGCGCCAGCGGGAAGAGGCAACAAAGGCAGCCGAGCGGATCCTCAGCGAGGAGTTGGCTCAGTTCCATGAACGCCAGGAGACGCTCCGGGTAGTTCCCACCATCCTCTCCTTGCGGCGGCGCCTGGAGGAGATTCGCCAAAGCGAACTGGCGCGAACGCGAGACTTGTTCGGTGCGCTGACGCCCGAGCAGGAAGAGGTGCTGGAGAGTATCACGCAGGGGCTGGTGAACAAGATCTTGCACACGCCGTTCATCGAATTGAAGCAGGCCTCTGTCCGCCCAGACCGCGCGGCGTTGCTCGGAGTCGTACGCAGCGTCTTCGGCCTGGAAGAGGAGCACACAAACGCCCCACTTGCGGTAAACTGATACGGCATGCTGAGATTTGAGCGCATCCTCTGTCCCCTGGATTTCTCGGATTTTTCCGCCAAGGCCTACGACTACGCCCGCTCGCTGGCGCGGCACTATCAGGCCAAGTTGTTCCTGGAGCACGTGCTCCCGCCGCTGTTCTCAGCCTACCCCCTCTACGCCTATCCCGACATCGCGAACAACCTCTACCAGGATCTGCGCGCGCACGCCGAGCAGCAACTACGGGAATTCCTGAAAGGCCGAGCGGCGAACGGCCTGGAACTGGAGAGTGTGGTGTGCGAAGGCGCGGTGACAGACTCGATTCTCTCTTTCGCCGAGAAGCACGCGGTGGACCTGATCGTGATGGGGACGCACGGCCGGCAGGGGTTTGACCATCTGCTGCTTGGATCGGTGACGGAGAAGGTCTTGCGGAAAGCCCGGTGTCCGGTGCTGGCCGTGCCCAAGCCTTCGCACAATTTCGTCGCACCAGAGAACGGCGCCGACCCCGTCCACCTGCGCAAGATTCTCCTCGCCACGGATTTCTCTCGCCATGCCGAGCGCGCCCTGGACTATGCGCTCTCGCTGGCGCAGGAGTACGAGGCGGAGCTGACGCTATTGCATGTGTTGGAGGAGATCCCTCCCTCGTGGGACCTTTCCACGGCGACGGCGGACGTCGTAAGCCGGCTCGAGAAACCTATCCCCGCCGAGGCGCGGAGCTGGTGCACGCTCAAGTCCCGGCTCGGGGTCGGCCGGCCCTACCAGGAGATCGTGCGCTTCGCGCTGGAGACGGAAACTGACCTGGTGATCCTGGGTGTGCGCGGCCGCAACGCGCTGGACCTGGCCTTGTTTGGTTCCACCACTCACCGCGTGATTCATCAGGCTCCCTGCCCTGTCTTGGCCGTCCATATTTGAGGGGCGTAGCCGCTCGCGTTCGAACCGGGCCCCGCCGGCATTCCTCCGCGCTCCGCCGACCGGACGACACCGAGGAATCACCTTCGGAGATATCTCGCGCGGCTATATTTCTTCCAACTCCTTGGCGAAAAGGCTGTAGCCCGGGTTGGGGGGGAATAAGTCGGCGAGCAAGTTCATGCGGCGACGCAACTGAGGAACGGGCAGGTGTTCGGGGCCGACTCGGACCTGCACGTCGTGCCACAGGCCGTGCATATATTCGGCCACCGTGCCGACGAAGGAGAGGTTTCGGTACCGCTCGAATTTCTCGCCCGACCGCGCATGTCGTGCGCGGCGGTTGTGGAGCGCTTGCTTGGCCGCGTAAGCTTCCTCGTCGATCTCGCCTGGCACTTTCGTCCGCAGTTCCTCATCCAGGAGCCGGCTGTACTCGTCCAGTTCATCCCGAGTCAGTCGCGGCCAGAGCACTTCACCTACGCTAGCCAGAAACTCGAAGCCGGTGTCGTGAGGATTGAGCTCGCGGCAGGGTAACACCAGACAGATGCGCTCGCCCGTTTCCACCCACACCGCGGAGTGGGTCTCTCCCTGGGGTTTGGAGAAGCAAACGACATCGCCGGCTTCGCGGCAGGCCACGAAGGGCACCGCCAGCACGCGCAGTTTGCCCAGACGCTCAGCAATGCTGGCGGGTACCGCTTGCGCGGGCTCGCGCAAAATCGTGCGTTCTTCGGCGGGAGTGAGCGGAACAGCCGCATGAAGCTCCCAGCCGTGGGCAAGGTGAGAAAGCGGGACAAACGTGCGCCGAACATACTCAGCAACCGGGGTCTCTTCGCGTTCTTCAGGTGGTGAACCGCTCACGTTGCACCGTCACCTAACCAGGAGTCCGGGCAGCCGGAGAACATTCTGAAGGATTCTGTGCCCCGTGTCCAGGACTGCGAGTGCTGGTACCGCGATTCGGCGCTATGAACCCGACCCTCACGGATCGTGCGCCCCTGCACGTTCGGAAACACCCGTTGATTCGTCTCCCATTCCGCCTAGGGGGAATCTGGGCGCGGCGCGCGCGTATGACCCGTTCCGCATTGTGGAGGCCTTCCCACAGGCCAAGCAGGGGCGAGCCTGGGAATACTTCGCCCGTCGGCGTCACGCCCCTACCGGGGCAAGGACCGCGCCTCCCCCCCCTGCGACATTGTGTCCCTGGACTCACATGTCAAGATGTGGTTATAAGGAGGGAGGAAAAGCTCAGAAGCTGTGCTGGGGAGAACTCTATGCGCAGACACAAGAAGCCCAACGGGAAGCCCGGCGTATCGCGTCGGAATTTTCTGCAGACGGCCGGAATAGCCGGCGGGGCGGTGGCCTCGGGTCTACTCGTCAAGCCTGCGGGCAGGGTAAGGGCAGCGCCTTCGCCCGCCAGTGCACCGCTGGGGCCCGGCCCGGTTGAGGTCACCCTCGAGGTCAACGGCCAGAAGCACGTCTTGAAGCTCGAGCCGCGGGTGACCCTGCTCGAGGCTTTGCGAGAACACCTGGGGCTGACCGGCACCAAGCGCATTTGCGACCACGGCGAGTGCAGCGCTTGCACGGTGCTCGTGGACGGGCGGGCAACCTGCTCGTGCATGACGCTCGCGCTGGATGCCCAAGGCAAGAAGATAACCACGATCGAGGGGCTGGCCCAGGGCAAGACTCTCGCTGCGCTCCAGAAGGCCTTCATTGACCACGATGCGTTCCAGTGCGGGTTCTGCACGCCGGGGATGATCCTGTCTCTCAAGGCGCTACTGGACAAGCACCCGCAGGCCACGGCGGAACAGGTGAAAGCCGCCGTCGCCGGCAATTACTGCCGTTGCGGGGCGCTCCCCAACATCTTGAAAGCCGGCAACGCGGTGGCCAAGGGATAGGCTTGCCGGGGCGCGATTCGAGATGGTCGGAAGGCGAGTGATTGGCAAAGGAGAACGGCGATGTCCAAGAAGCTCAAAGTCAAAGTTGGTCTAGCGGAGAAGCCGCAGGTGGTGGAGATTGAAGTTCCTGACCAGGAATTACCGGTCTGGGACTTGGACGCCAAGCTGGCCGTCGTGGGCAAACGCATTTCCCGGGTCGAGGGTCCGGAGAAAGTGACCGGCGAAGCCAAGTACACGCTCGACTACACGCCCAAGGACTTGCCCGGCCTCCTTTACGGCAGGATTCTGCGCAGCCCCTACCCGCACGCCCGCGTGGAGAGGATCGACGCGACGAAGGCCCAGGCGCTGCCGGGAGTCAAGGCGGTGCTGTTGTTTGACAAAGGCGAGGGCTTCAATCCCGGAGAGATTCTAAGTGTGATGTCGGACGGCCCCGGGGCAGAACCCCGAGACCGCGTGGTGATCTTCGCGGGCGAGGAAGTGGCGGCGGTGGCTGCCGAGTCGGAGGCCGTCGCGGAAGACGCGCTGCGCCTGATCGACGTGAAGTATCGGCGCCTGCCGCACGTCGTGGACCACGAGGAGGCAATCAAGCCCGGCGCCCCCATTGTCCACAAAGGAATGAAGGACAACATCCGCCGCCAAGATCCGCAGGTGCGCGGCGACGTCGAACAGGGATTCAAGGAGGCGGAGGTTACGATCGAGCGCACGTTCCGCGTCCCGGTCCTGTTGCACAACTCGCCGGAATGCCACGTGGCCGTGGCGAAGTGGGAGGGGAAGAAGCTCACCGTGTGGGCTTCCACTCAGGGAGTGAACGGCTTCCGCGAAGAGCTGGCGAACACGTTCAAGATCCCGAAGGCCGACGTACGCGTCATCATGCAGCACATGGGCGGAGGATTTGGCAGCAAGTTCGGCATGCAGGCATACGGAGCTGTCGCCGCGGCTCTGGCGCGGAAAGCGGGCGCGCCCGTAAAGCTTGGCTACGACCGCCACGAGGAGAACCTGGCGGCGGGCAATCGCCCGGATGCCACCATCTGGGTCAAGCTGGGCGCGAAGAAGGATGGCACGCTCACCGCGCTTCAGTGCCGCTCGTACGGCACGGCGGG
>JALHUF010000707.1 GCA_022866195.1 Terriglobia bacterium | reverse complement strand
CCGAGACGCTGGAAAAGCTGAAGTCGCTTGGCTATGTAGCCTACTCAGCTCCGGCGACCGGCATCCCGGCCACCGGAGGGCTTCCCGACCCCAAGGACCGCCTGAAGGCCTTCAAATCCATCTTGCGGGCGACGGACCTGGCATCGCTCGGCCGCCTGGACCAGTCCGATGCTCTGCTGAAGACGGTCGCCGCCGAAGAGCCCCGCCTCTACTTGATTCCCTTCATGCTGGCCGAGAACGCCGCGCGGGCACGACGCTGGACGGAAGCCGAGCCGCAGTTCCTGGCCTGCCTGAGACTCAGCCCTTCGTTCCAGCAAGCCGTCATGGGGCTGGCACGCGTCTACATCGCCCAAGGTAAAAGCGAGCAGGCGCGGCCCTGGCTCGAACTGGCCGTGCACGAAAATCCGCACAACTTTCTCGCGTATCACGGCCTGGGGCTGGTGGCCCGCCAGCAGAAGCAGAATGAGGAAGCACAGCGCTACTTCCTAAAGGCCATCGAAGAGAAGCCCAACTATGCGCCCTCGCACCAGGAGCTGGGAGTGGCGTTGGTGGAGATGCAGCACTACACGGAAGCGCTAGGCCCCCTCACGCGCGCCGCCGAGCTCGGCCCGGAAAATGCTGCGCTCGCGAACTACCTCGGCATCGCTTATGCAAACACGGGCAGGATGAGTGAAGCAGTCAAGTCGTACCAGAAGGCCTTAGCGATGAAATCCGATTATGCCGCGGCGCGGCTGAACCTTGCCTTTGCCTACCTCAAGCTGGACGACCGGGCGAGCGCCACCCGGGAGTTCCACACGCTTTGCCAGCAGAGCACCTCTCTCTGCCAACAATACCGCAGCAAGTTTGAGTAAGGTAGCCACGGCGAGCGTTCTATCTCGCCGTGGGCTTTTTCCCAACAGAGAAACCCACGACGAATCGAAGAGCGGGTTCGTCGTGGCTACCAAAGGAAAGGGGGACGATTGCTCGTCCCCCTTGTAGGAAACCAAGCTCTGCCCGGGGCTAGAAGGCGAATCTGAGCCCGAACTGAATCACGCGCGGGTCAAAGGCCTGTTGCGACAGGCCAAAGTTCGCGCTGGCCAAGTTCGCATCCGGCGGGTAGAGGTTGACGCGGTTGAAGAGGTTAAAGAACTCAGCCCGGAACTCCATGGAATACCGCTCCTTGAACGCAATCTTCTTGAAGAGCGAGAAATCCACGTTGGCGATTCCAGGTCCGCGGAAAGTGTTACGCCCCAGATTCCCGTCAGTTCCATCAGCCGGACGCGGGAAGTCACCGAGGAGGCTCTGCATCACGCTTCCCCCATCGGGGGCCGAGCCCTGCAAGAAGTCCGTGTTGGTGAAGCTGCGGGAATTTCCCCAACTCGGCGTGTCCGGACGGTCACCCCTGATCCCATCGCCATTGTAGTCTCTTCGTGCCCCCACGGTGAAGGGGAAGCCGGTCTGCAAAGAAACGTTATAGTTCGTCTGCCACCCACCCAGGATCTTTCCAGCGACGCCACGCTGATCCTTAAGCCACGGCAGTTCCCAGGACAGCGAGGTGACCCAGCGCTGCCTGATATCGAACGAGGAATTGCCGTACTCGAGGAAGACCTTTTTCGGGTCATACGAATACCCCGACGCTCCGAAAGCATTGGCCCAGTTGGCGCTGCCGCCGGAGGTGAGGGCATGCCAGTCAGAGCGGAAGTCGAGCGTATGGCTCCAGGTGTAAGCAGACGTCATGGCCAGGCCTCGACTCATCTTGCGAGTCACCGAGACCTGAAGAGCGTTGTAATTGGAATTGACACTGTTCATCCAAGTGCGGAGTGTGCCGAAGCAGGGATTGACCAGCGGTGTAGGCGCTGCGTCTACCCCCGTACAGGGGTCAATGACACTGGCTCGCGCATAGCCGTTCACCACCCGATTCGGGTTTTCGGCCCAGAACAGCTTCTTCCCCAACGTCATCACCCAGTTAGCCTCCAAGACCATGGAGGGCGTGAGTTCTTGCTGGACACCCAGGAAAGCATTCTCCACATAAGGGGTCCGCATCCCGGCAGGGTCGGGGATGCCGGTCAAGTACGCCAAATTGGGATTCCCGGGGTACCAACCCATGATGTTCCCGGCAAAGCCCAGACCCGCTGGACCCTGGCCAGGGTTATCGGGGGCGCCGGAGTAAGACGGCGTCGCAGAAGTGTTGGGCGTGCCGTCCGGGTTCGTGGGACCAAACAGAGGCAGGCCGGGATATCCAAATATCGGCATCGCGATGTTGAATGAGTAGAAGGGTAGATTCCACCGCGAGTTCGAGAGGGGGTTATAGATGCCGGCTTCATAGAAGATGGCAAAGCCGCCCCGGATGGCGGTCTTGCCGTTCCCGCGCGGGTCCCAAGCGAAGCCGAAGCGGGGGGAGAAATTGTTCCTGTCTGGCGGGGTCAACTGCTGCGCGGCCACAAACCCGCCGTTCGGCGTGTTTGTATCTCCCGCCGGCCCCGCGCACTCCCCGCTGATGGTCGCTTGACAGTTGATGCTGGCGTGTCGCTCGACAGCATCCGCGCCGGGTCCGTAGTGAAAGTTCGTGATGTTGCCGTACTTCTCGGTGTGGGGAGCGAAGTAATCCCACCGCAGGCCGAAGTTCAAGGTCAGGTTCTTGGTCACCTTCCAATCGTCCTGAACGAAGAACCCAAGTTCGTAGTTGCGGAAGCCACGAATGTTGGTGTCAATGTGCGCTGCGCCGCCCGTGGTGAGCTCCGGATTGACGCCCGCCGCCAACTGGTAGGGCAGGTTAGCCGCAAAGTACAGCATGTCGAAGAAGTAGTAGCTGGGCCGGCCGACGTTAAATTCGCTGTTCTCGATGTTACGCTTGAACTCACCGCCTAGCTTGAGAGAGTGCTTGCCCTTCACGATGGAAAGCATGTCCACATAGTTGTACACATTCTCGACGAAGAACTGGGGATAGCCGTTGTACGCCCCGAAGTTCACCTCGCCGAAGTCAAAGCTGATCTGTGGAACGCCGAACTGCGTCGGGTTGGGAATGTCACTGAGTTGGTTCCGCGTGTAGCCGAGGCGTAATTCGTTGACCACGTTGGGCGAGAAGCTGCGCACCCAGCTAAAAGCCGCGCTCGGGAAAGATGCCGTCATGGGAACCGTGAATCCGCGAATCGCCGAGTTGAGCGAGGTGACGTTGGGGTCTTTCTGCATGGAAAAGAAGAAGCGTCCAAAAATCCGGTTCTGGTCACCCTGGTAGTCAAGCCGCCCCGTGAACTGGTCTCCGTTATAGAATTGATTGACCGTCCGGGTGGCGAACTTGGCGCGAACCGTGCCCAGCATCCACGCGTCGCGGGCCATGGCTCCGGACTGCACCGCGGGGGCCGCGAGACCCATACCCGGGCAGACGGCGTTGATGTTGGTCTGAATCTGCGCACTCTCCGCCGCCGTGACGCCCACTAAGCTGGCGAAGGTGTTGGCAGCAACCTGCGCGTCCCCCCAAGTGGGCCCGCCGGAAAAGGCGGGGGCGCCGATATAGTTCCAATAGTTCAGGAAACAGGGATCGGTGTAAGCCATGAACGAGTTGGAGATCAACGTGCCAGGCGTGTAGTTGTCGTACTGGCCGCCCACATTCGCGCCTAGATCGTCAATAGCCGTCTGATTGACAACATCCTCTACCGTGTAGCTTTCCATTCCTGACTGCACGTCGGGGCCCGGAAAGTCGGTGTAGAGCAGCGTTGCCACGGAGTTGGGGAGCGCGGTCCTGACGGCCTGCCGCCACGCCGGGGTCTCAATGGTGTATTCCGCAGGCGACTCGGTCCGGAAGCGCTCGCCTTCGTAGCCGGCAAAGAAGAAGAGCTTTTCCTTCTTAATGGGGCCGCCCACGTCGGCGCCGAACTGGTTCTGCCGCCATTTACTCTTGATGTCGCCATCGAAGAAGTTCCGGGCATTCAACTTATCGTTGCGCAGGTATTCCCAGACCGCACCATGGAGGCTATTCGTCCCGGTCTTGATGCTCACGTCGGTGACCGAGCCGGCGCTGTTGCCATATTGCGCCGAGAAATCGTTGGTCATGATGCGGAATTCCTGGACGAAGTCCGGCGAGGGCTGAGCGTTGGCACCCCCCGTCAGACCCTTATTGGCGACACCGTCCATGAGGAATCCGTTGAAGTTCAGACGCGTGCCGTTGATGTTGGTGGCTATGCCGCCCGTGCCAGCGTTCTCCAGGTTGACGCCGGTGGAGTTAACGGCGCCGGGAATCAGCTGCATCAACTGGTAGATGTTGCGCCCGTTCAGCGGCATGCTTTGAATCTGGGTGGCGCTGACCAGGGACGACAACCGACCTTCTGTGGTGTTCACCAGAGGCGCCACGGCCTCCACGGTCACCGTCTGCGTCTCCACGCCAATCTCTAATTGGGCGTCTATCCGAAGGAGCTCGTTGACACTCAGGCCAAGATTCTGGTTAACGTAAGTCTTGAACCCTTTTTGAGAGACAGTCACCGTGTAGGTCCCGGGGATCAAAGACGTGATGGAGTACACGCCCGAAGAGTTCGTGGTCAGGTGGAAATTCACGCCGGTACCCTGATTGGCGACCGTGACGGTTGCCTCGGGGATCACCGCGCCCGTTGGGTCGGTCACGGTGCCGGTAATCGTGCCCGCGGTTCCCTGTCCCAGAAGCGTCCCCGTTCCCATCAACACAAAGCACACAAATCCCAAGAAGTACCTTAGGGTCCCATGCCGAATGGCCTTTAACATTTACTACCCCCTTTTTTGGAGCAGGACTGAATTGCCTTGCATGGAGGTTCGATAAGAGAAGCAGAGTAACTCAGGGCAAGATTCGGCCCCCGCCAAGATAAACAACTCACCTGCCCCAGAGTGCAAATCCAAGAAGTTCCGCAACTGGCTGCGTTCCTAAATGTCCGGTTGACTCTGTGTACCAAAGCCCAAGGCGTCAGGGCCGCTAAACGGGCCACACCTTACCCGACTTTCAGTCTCCCTGTCAAGCAAAAGACGGGCCAATGTGTGCCCTACAGTTGGCCTGCCAATCCAAGCAGAATCAACGAGATGGAAGTGGGGCACGCCACAACCTATCCTAATCTACAGTTTGTTATATGCAGAATACCGGAGATTGGAGAAGCTCCACACCGACCGGTAGGTCGGAGACACGTTCCCAATTGGTACCGTCGCTTCAAACGGAGAGGCCGTGCATGGCGCATGGTGGCTACAGAATGAAAGTTCCGGGGGGCGACGCTCGCGTCGCCCCCGGAGGTTGAAGGTTAGGAGCTGAATTTAATCTTGAAGCGGAATTGCCGCCCGGCGTTGAACGCGTCGGAATACCCGTAGCGGCTATCCAGAGCCAGCTCCTCGACTGGATCATTCAGTGCACTGACGTAGTCAAATCCCTGGAAGAACGTCTCAAGCTCCACCGGGATCTGGCCGCCGCGCAGTGGATTGGTGTAGTACCGCAAGGCGTGCTTCTGATTGAAAAGGTTCATGATGTTCACTTCAAACGTGAGCTTCGTGGTCTCGCTGAGTGGGAGGTCGTGGGTGAGCAGGAAGTTGGTATTGGTGAAGGCTGGCCCACGGTGGTCTTTCTGCACCGCGCCGGCGGTGATGTAGCCTTCGGCATCCGCGGTGAGTGGCAACCAGTTGCCGATGCCCTCGGGATGTACAGCAGTGCTGCTGATCATCGGGATCTCGGTGGTCAGCGGGACTCCCGAGTAGGCAAGTTGAGTCAATCCGAACGTGCTTTCCATCCCCCACCACTTCTTCCGGTGAGCCCCGTAGAGTCCCAGGGTGTGCGGCCGGTCCGTGGGCAGGATGCCGAAAGTGGGCTTCCCGTGTGCATCGTAGGTCATTTGGAGTAGATCGAAGTAACGGCTGACGTTGGGGTCGTGCCGGCCACCGGCAGCGTCACCGATTTCGGTGCTGGTCAGGCCGGAGTAGTTGCCCCACAGGCGGCTGTAAGTGTAAGAGGCGCTGAAGCCCCAGTTTTGTGACCAGCGCTTGATCAGGCGTACTTCCATCCCGTCGTAGTTGCGAACTGCCTTGGGCATGGAGGGGCAGTTCTCCGGATTCACCCAGGTGTCCTCACAATCCTGATACAGCATCTTCTTAGTGATGCCGTAGCCCGGGTTAACAATGTAGTACTCCTCCCCACCGGGTCCGAGGATGCCCGCGTCTTCGATGGTGTAGTCCAACCGGTTGCGGGTGTAACGTACCTCTAGGCCTAGACTGGGACGGAGGGCGTACTCTGCCCCAACGTCGATACGGCGCAAGCGCATCGGCTTCAAGTTCTTGTCGATGCGGCCGTTCACGTCGTTCGCGATGGGGGGTGGGGGGGCAGACTCCGTGGTGTTGGAAGGAATACGCCAGTCAATCTCCTCGATCTTGGTGCCAGGTAATCCCCCTCCCCCTGGGGAGGTGTGATTGTTCGCGTCCAGCATGGGAGCGATGTCGGTGTAGTTGTAGGTGTCCAAGGTGTTCCAGCAATCATGCCAGTAGTCGCCGCCGAAGGAGCCGCGGGGCATGGAGTACTTCATGATGTCGTAGAACATGCCCCAACTGCCGAAGACCTTCAGCTTGCCGTTGCCCAGGACATCCACCGCCGCTCCTAGGCGCGGCGCCACCTTGTCGAAGAATCCGAACTTGATTGGTGTGGAGACAATGCCCGCCCCTGAGGAGAAAGAGGGCAGATACTCCTTGTCCATCCGGACGCCCAGATTCAAGGTGAAACGCCCCACCTTCCACGCATCCTGGAAGAAGATGGAGTGGTTGAAGCTGGCGACATTGCCAACGGTGCTGATGTCGATGATGCGGTAGGTGCCGAAAATTCCACGGCATAAGGCCCTACCGTAAAGGTCCAGGTTCTGGGCCCTCAGGTCGACGCAAACCTCCGCCCCACTATCGGTAACGGGCGTGTAGGTATAACCCCAGTACGGCCGTACCCACGATCTGTTCGGACCATAGAAGACGTCGTTGTGGATACGGTTCATGGCATAGCCGGCCTTGAGCGTGTGAGTGCCAGCGCCACGCACCAACCAGGACCAATCGAAATTGAATCCCGTGCGCGAGAACTTGTCGAAAATCGTTTGCCGGACCTCGCCCAAGGTCGTGAAGCCACTTGGCCCCTGAAATTCGGGCGGGATTGGTGTTCTATCCAGAACCCAGCGCCAAGGGTCAGGGTCCGCCGGGCTCGGGGGTAGCGGTAGAGCTGCCCGCATGTACTGATAGCGGT
>JALHUF010000706.1 GCA_022866195.1 Terriglobia bacterium | reverse complement strand
GCGTAGCGCGCCTGCTTGAGCGAGCGCAGCATGAGGTAAGAGAGGATGCGTTCCTCCGGCTTGCCTTCGATCCGTTTGGCCAGGCGCTGGTAATGTTGGGGGGTGATTTTCAGTTCCCCTGTTTCCGGAAGCTCCAGGAAGCGAGGGTGACGCTCCCGGTCGTCTCGTGGCCCGTAGCGCACGCGGCGCGCCGCGGGCATCTCCACGCCGAGCGAATAACCGAAGCTGGCGGCGATTTCCTCAAACTCCAGGACCTGCTTGGGGTCCGGCTTCTCGTGGATTCGGTAGAGTGATGGCACGCCCTGGCGTGCGAGGTAGGTCGCCACGGTTTCGTTGGCGGCCAGCATGAATTCCTCGATGAGGCGGTGGGCCATGTTGCGTTCGGAGCGCGTCACCCCGATCATCCGTCCGTATTCGTCGAACTCGATGAGCGGCTCGGGAAGATCAAAATCGATGGAGCCCCGCTCGTCGCGCCGCTGATTCAGAATGCGCGCCAATTCCTCCATCAACTGGAAATGGTCAACGAGAGCGCGATAGCGCAGGCAGGCGGAGGCGTCGCCGGAGAGGACCGCATACACGGCGGTGTAGGTCATGCGCTCGGCGCTGCGGATGATTCCCGGCACAAGTTCGTAGGCGACGATGCGGCCCTCGGGGTCAATCTCCAGCAGCGCAGAGGTCACCAGGCGGTCCACGTGCGGGTTCAGGCTGCAAATGCCGTTGGAAAGTTCCAGGGGCAGCATGGGCACGGCGCGGTCGGGGAAATAGACGGAGGTGCCGCGCAGGCGGGCTTCGCGGTCGAGCGCCGTCCCGGGCCGCACGTAGTAAGCCACGTCAGCAATGTGCACCTGGAGAAGATAGTTACCGTCGGCCAAGCGTTCGACACAAACGGCGTCGTCAAAATCCTTGGCCGTTTCCCCGTCGATCGTCACGATGGGTAGCGCGCGGAAGTCACGCCGCCCTTCGCGCTCGCCTCCCGAGATGTGCTGCGGCTGTGCGCTGGCCTCGGCTAGCACCTCGGTGGGAAAGCGGTGCGGCAGGTGGAACTTGCGAATCATGATTTCGACGTCCACGCCGAACTCGTCGCGTCGGCCCAGAACCTCAATGACCCGCCCGCGCGGCAGGGCGGCCGGCCCGGGGAAGTTCGTGATCTCGACATCTACGATCTGATGCTCAAGCTCGCGCGTGCTGTGGTGCGGCCCGGCGGCGATGGACATGGCGCGCTTGCCTTCCGATTCGCCGCCGAATTGCCGGTCGCGTGCCGGTGCGCCCGGTGCAGGCCACTCCTGCCCGCGGGGGATGACGATTTCACAGGGAAGGCGATGGTCATAGGGCAGAACGTAGTTGTAACGCGGGCCGCAGTGAAATTCGCCGACCACAGTCTTCTGGGCGCGCTCGCTCACGCGCACGATGCGGCCTTCCAGCCGCCCGTCGGCCTTGGACCGGAGGACGACCACCTCCACGCGGTCGCCGTGCATCGCCGAGCTCATGGCAGTGGCAGGGATGAAGATGTCCTGGCCTTCGCCCACAGGTTCGTCGGGCACCACAAACCCGTAGCCGTCACGGTGGCCAATCAGGCGGCCGCTGACCAGGTTCCGTCGCGCGAGAGGCTTGGCTGGTTCGCGCTGGTCATGCGGCGCACGCGGGTGTGGCTCGGCGACAGCGTGGCGGTCCCCCGAAACGAGTGCGAAGTGGTTTTTCTTCAAGTGCACAATCTCCCTGTTGCGCGCCAGTTCCCGCAGCACGCGTTTCAACTCGCGCGCCTGGCTGGAGCGCAAACCGAGTTCGACCACCAACTCCCGCAGCCGGAAGGCCTTTGCAGGCTGCTTCTCAAAGGCTTTCAGGATTTCGAAGGAAGAGGGAAACTCGCGCATCGGGCTTAAGTAACCAGTGTACCACTGAGGGCATGGCGAGTAATGGGGCGGACGCGATGCCCAAGCCCTGCCGGAGCACCTTGGCACAGCGAGAAGAACCTAGGGAGAGTCAACTGATTTTCTCGAGGCGCCTGAAGCCCTCAATGATGAACATCCGCATGAGAACCTGATACGGAACCCCACGTGCTTCTGCTTCGGCCTTAAGCGCTTTAATCAATTTCGCATCCAGAGCAACAGACGTCGGCCGTTTGCGCGACGCCTTGGCCCGCTTAAGGGCTTGTCTGATCTTCCTGCCCTCGAACTCCACTTTCTCGTAGCCAGGCTCATTCTTGACGTAACGACTCATAAAACGTCCTCTCCTTCTCGTTCATGGGGCGAGCCGAAATCACGCGGATCTTCCCGCCACGGATGGCGAATACCAAGAACAGCAACCTCCCGCTGGCAGTCTGGCCGAGCACGGCAAATCTCGGCTCCGGGCAAGGCGGCTCAACCTGCTCTCCCAGAGAGATGAAGCGACACTCGGTGAAAACCTGTTCCGCTTCTTCACAAGTGACCGAGTGCTTCTGAGCGCTCTTGGTTTGGTTTCCAGCATCCCATACAAACGAGAAACTCCTGACCTCCAACAGCCAATCGAGGAGCCACTGCACAAACTTGAACTTCGCCAGGAGATATAGTGTACCACACTATAGTACAGATTCGGGGCCTTTCCGACAGGAGGCGCTAGGAATCGCTGAGAGATGGTAAGCTTGGTGCCGAAGAGAGGACTCGAACCTCCACGCCCTTGCGGGCACTACACCCTGAATGTAGCGCGTCTGCCAATTCCGCCACTTCGGCACAAACAAACGTCAAACCGACCGGGACGGCACAGGACCTTATCCAGCCCCGACGGCAATTCTTCATCTTGCCATCCGCGAAAATCCCTGTCAAGAACCGCCGAGGCTTGGGGGGACGGTTCGCCGGGTGGGGCCTTCTTCGTAGCGCAGGCCCTCCCATCGGGGAAAGGCGGGCGAGAAAATCCAAAACCGGTTCGTCGGCCACATTACTGTTGCTATAATTCAGACACCTGAGACTATCCGGCTTTTGCTTCGCAACTGGAGGGACACATGCGCGCCTGGAGTCGGAACTGGCTCTTGACGGTTGCTACAGGGCTGGCTGTAGCCGCTGGCAGGGCGCAACGCGCTTCGAGGAGTTCGAGCGCGCCGTGCGCCCTCTACTTCCCTGAACAGTGCGTCGCCGGCCAGCCAGACTTCTTGAAATTTCCAGGAAGGGCCAAACAACGGAGGGCTGCCATGGTTTCGATAAAGGCAAACTTTAGGCATCTATTTGCCCTGCTGGGTGTCGGACTGCTGTTTTTTCAGGTCACGGCCAACGCCCAAACCGCGGGTTCGCCCTGGAAGTCCCAGGGTGTCATTCACACTTCCTCCAGCCCTTACGCGAAGCTGCATTCGGTTCCCATCAGCGCGGTGAAGATGGGCGAAGGCTTCTGGGCGGCGCGCATGCGGACGAGTGTGGGACGGAGCATTCCCACAATGCTTCAGCTCCTGGAAGAGCACGGCGTAGTGGACAACTTCCGGCGACTCACAGGGCGGAACAAGGCTGTCCGCACGGGGCCGGTTTACACCGATTCCGACATCTACAAGTGGATGGAAGCCGTAGCGTTTGTTTTGCAGTCGGGTGACCGGCCGGATCTCCGCGCCACGGTGGACAGCCTGACCGCCGAGATCTTGGCCGCGCAGGAACCCAGCGGTTATCTCAATACGTACTACGTCGCCGAGCGCCAAGCCAAGCGCTTCGCTGAAATGCAGCGCAGCCATGAGTTGTATTGTCTGGGGCACCTGTTGCAGGCCGCCATCGCCTACTACCGGGCCACGGGCAATCGCAAGCTGCTCGACGGTGGCATCAAGTTCGCCGACTACCTGGTGAGAGACTTCGGCCCGAAGAAGCGCCCGGCGCTTACCGGCCACCCCGAACTCGAAATGGCTTTGGTGGAGCTCTACCGCACCACCGGCGACCGCAGCTATCTGGAATTTGCCGGTTACCTATTGAGCGGCGTCGAGCGCGAACGACTCAAGCTGCGGGACTACGAAATCAAGTACATGTTCAGTGGAAAGCCCTTCACTTCCCGCACCGAACTGGAAGGCCACGCGGTGCGTGCCATGTACGCATGCAGCGGGGCTACTGATTACTACCTGGAAACCGGAGACGGTGCATACCGCGCGACGCTCGAGACCCTGTGGCAGGACATGGTCACCCACAAGATGTACATCACGGGCGGGGTAGGCTCCCGGGCCGAAGGCGAAGCTTTCGGGGAGGCTTACGAATTGCCCAACGCCCAGGCCTACACGGAGAGTTGTGCCGCCATCGCCAACATGATGTGGAACTGGCGGATGCTGGCCGCCACCGGCGAGGCGCGCTTCGCGGACGTCATCGAGCGGGCCTTATACAACGGAATTAACTCCGGCATGTCGCTCGACGGCACGCTCTATTGTTACCGGAATCCCCTGGAGTCCACAGGCGAGCAAATCCGGAATCCCTGGTACGAGACCACCTGCTGCCCGCCGAACCTGGAACGTACCTTCGCCGCCCTTCCGGGATATCTCTACAGCACGAGTGCTGACGGGGTTTACGTGCACCTGTATCATACGTCCTCGCTCGACTGGCACCTGGAAAACGGCACGGGTCTTAAGCTTAGCCAGGAGACCAACTATCCCTGGGGCGATGCCGTCACGCTCGCCGTGACCCCGGCGGCACCTTCCGAGTTCAGCATCTGGTTGAGAATTCCCGCCTGGACAAGTCGCGCCACCGCAACAGTGAACGGCGAGCCGGCGCAAGGTGAGCCGAAGCCGGGTGAATACCTCCAGATTCGGCGCCGGTGGAACGCGGGCGACGCGGTCCGGCTGGTCTTCGACATGACTCCTCGAGCGGTTGTGGCCAACACCCGCGTGCGCGAAAGCCTGGGGAGGGTGGCGATAGAGCGCGGGCCTCTCGTTTATTGTCTGGAACAGCAGGACCAGGCGGGTGGGGAAACTATCTTCGACGTATCGCTTCCCATAGGTGCCGATGCCGGCAAGGAATTCACGGTGGAGTTTCGGCCAGGCATGCTGGAGGGAATCCTGGTGCTGCGGCACAAAGGAATCGCTTCTGCCAAGCCACTTTCTGCCGAGCCGCTTTATCAGCCCCTTGAGCGGGCAAAGCGGAGAGCGGGCAAGGAAATCGAGCTTACATTCATCCCCTATTACGCCGGGGCAAATCGGGGATCCGCCGCCATGCAGGTTTGGATCCCGTACACGCTGCCGTAGCAGCGTCAGGCCGCGCCCTGGCGGGCAGAGTTGAGGCGGGCGCCAATCCCGTTACCTGGGTTTGGTCGCGAGCGCCGACATGACCTTGGCGCGCTCGGTGGTGAGAAACGTCGTAATGAGCTGGATGGCCGCTTCGTTTTGCTCCGGGGGCTGCTCCGGCTGAAATCCGAAATCCTTGCCGCCCGTGGCGGCGCGAATCAAAGCAATGGCACCCAGCCGGAGGTTGGGGTCTTTGTCACGCAAGGCGCGGTTGAAGAGCCGCTGGCCGTTGTCCGGCCCGCCCACAATCTCAATGGCCGGCCCTGTCTGAAGTCGCTGCACCATCTGCTCGGGAGCAAGCGTGCTTCCCTCCGTAAACCGCCAGAAAGCCAACCGGGTGATATCCAAGGCATGATTGGCTTCGCGTGTGGCCTCCATGCGCTGCCGGAAGGCGGCGTCGGGCGAAACCTCGTCACCCGTAACGGTCGCAGCGGCCGCTGCCGTTGCATCGTCCAGCATGCGGGCCATCGCAGCCATCCCTTCCGAGTCGCCCAAAACCGTCAGCACGGTGGCGGGGGCCACACGCTTCAAGGGATCGGTGCTCAGCAGCAGCGGCAGGAGGCGGGGGACCGCCTGAGCCTTGAGGGGAACAAAGGCTCCGAGCAACTCCGGCGTGGCCCGGGGACGGGAAAGCTGTTGGAGGAGGTAGTCCAGGTCACCCTTGCGCGCGGGGTCGAGCGGGGGGTTGAAGTCCACCTGGCCGCGCCGCAGTTCTTCAGTCGTGACCTCCACGCCCGATTTCTGCTCTCCGGCTTTTCGTTCTCGCTCCTTGCGTGCCAAGTCGGCCAAGGATTGTTGGGCCGCAGCCGCCTGAGCCAGGAGAACGAGGCTGATAGTCAATCCCCAGAGCACTCTCATCGCCGCCCCCTTCGCGCCAAAGATACGCAGGCGCCTTTCGTAACAGGCTCGCTTGCGGCGGATTATCTCACAGAATCTTCTGGCGCAACAGGCAACAGGTGGCCGCCTCAATGGGGCGTGCTCCCAACCCGCTCGACCCGACATCAACTGCTCGGCGGAAGGCCGGAGCCAAAGCCGCCATCCACGACCACGGCGGACCCAGTCATAAAAGAGGCTTCGTCACTGGCGAGGAAAACGGCGACGCGGGCTACTTCTTCGGGCCGCCCGATGCGCCAGAGGGCGTGGAGTTTTCCCGCTGCGGCGCGGGCGGCGGCAGGGTCGGGCTGGGCTTCGAAGTAGCCCCAGGCTAACCCCGCGTCGATATAGCCGGGGCAGATGCAATTCACCCGGATGCCCTCCTTGCCGTGGTCTATGGCCATCGCCTTGGTCAACCCGATAATGGCCGCTTTGGTCGCGCAATAGCCGGCGCACATTGGCTCGACAAAGAAGCCGTTCACCGACGACATATTGATGATGCAACCCCTTGTCTGGCGCAGGTGAGGCAGGAAGAACTTGGAGCAGAGGAAAACGCCGCCCAGATTAACGTTGATTTCGCGGTTCCATTCCTCCACCGTGGTGTCCTCAACCGTTTTGTTGACCTGGATGGCCGCGTTGTTAAGGAGCACATGGACCTGGGAGAAGGCTTCCAGCGTCTGCGCAACGAGCGTCTGTACCGACTCCGGCCGGGCGACGTCAGTCTCCACCGCGATGGCTTGGCCGCCGCCCGCTTTTATCTGCCTTACGGTTTCGAGGGCGCCCGCGAGATTGAGGTCGGCAACAACTACGCGGGCTCCTTCCCTGGCAAATTCCAGAGCGGAGGCTCGCCCGATCCCCGAGCCCGCGCCGGTTATGACGGCAACACGATTCTCAAGTTTCATTAGCGTTCCTTTCCTTGGCCGCTACCTCGCCGTGACACTGACTTGGTTGGACTTCGTGTGCCGGACCCGCAGCACGTAATCGCCGCCAGCGAGGGATTGGACCGTGTAGCCTTCCTCCCTCAGGTCATTCCGTTCATTGAGCGCCGTTCCGCCCGCCATGATTCGGGTCGGCTTGAAGTTGAGTCGGAGCACCTGAGTTCCGGCCGCGTCGAAAGTCCGGTACTCCACACTCCGCTCGCCGTAACTTACTCTCTGAATGACTGAGGTGGAGCGCAGCAGGTGATTTTCCGCCGCGGGTGCCCACTCCGGCACGGCGCCCATGCCCCAGATAAAGTGGCGGAGATAATCGCCATAGCCGTCGCTGAACCAGTAGGGGTCTCCGAAGCCGCGCCCGCAACAGGATACCCGGCCATCCTCCCCGGCAAAGTAAGTGGCGTAGTTGAGCGAGCGGAACGCGTCCTCGCGGGCTTGGGTATCGCCGGTCCGCTCGTAGTACATGGCGTTGATGGCAGCCCAGCGGGAGGTGTCGCTGCCGAGTCCGGCACGGGAGCAACAACCGTGGCCGTCCAGAGTGCCTTGCTCGTCGATTCCCCAGGCGCCGAAGAAGGGGCCACGGCCAAAACGGCGGCGTACCCAATCGATCAGGTGGCCAACGTGGGGTATCCAATCGGCATCGACCGCGGCGGGGTCGTCGCGGGTCAAGATGTAATACGCCGTCATGGTGGGCGCCGTTTGGTTCACGTTCTCCGTGCTCTTCGGGACATCTTCAAAATAGCCGCTCCATTTGTCCCAGGCGGGGCTCATCGAGTTCAGAGGGTGGTCCAGCATCCATTTCCAGGCCATATCGCGGGCCTTCTGGAAGCGGGTAGTATCGCCGGCGCGGAGGCGGATGAGTTCGTCGAACATCCGCACTGACGCCACTACGTTGCCGCCGAACTCCTCGCGGGCGAGAACTTCCCCTGTGCGCGCGTTGACGCGGAAGGGCCAGGGGGTGTGCTCGGCGTCGCCCGGACGGACGTGTTTGGCCAGCGCTTCGGCCGAACGCAGCGCCGCCTCAAGGTATTTCCGTTCGCCCGTCATTTCGTAGAAAAGTGTGTAACCGGCACCGAGTTCGCCAATCTTGTCGGTTTCGATGCCGCCGAAGAACTCCCGCGGCATATTCTGGATGCAGCGCCCGTACTTCGGTTCATCGTCGCAATTGGTGGCGAACGGGACGCTGGCCCACTCCCAGTCAGCGGGCGTAGTTCCATTGGCCAGTTGGTGGTCCAACATCTCGCGGACCACGCGGATCGCTTCCTCGTCGGCGGAATACGGATACCATCCGAGCAGCGAATCCACCATGGCCGCATACAGCATCGCCGGGTTGTGCTGCCAGTTGAAGCCTTGGAGGGTGTCCGGGTGGTAGACGGAGTTGATGAGGTAGATCTTGAGCCCGGTGCCGTGCCGGGTGTCTGCGGGGACCTTGTGTTCCAGGAAATCCCAGCCCAGTCTCAAGACCTTGTCGTAGCCGCGATTCTTTTCCGGTTGATGCCAGGCGAGCAGCTTCCCCTGGGCATCCAGCACGGCTTCGTGCCAGGGAAGCTGGGCATTGACGTAGTTCTCGGCGGCAGAAGCGCTCGCAGCCGCCAGCAGGGAAACCATCACTATCCCAAGGGCCGCGAGCCAACGGACCAACGCTCTCTTGGCAGGCATCATGGCATTCCTTTCCTCGAAATCCAAATCGCGGCGCGGCGTCGCGACCTGGAGACGGGATTGATGACGTGCCTTCCTCGGCCGCGATGCTACGTCCACTTCCGGGGTATTGTGAGTCAGCCGCCTACGACGGCAATCGACTTCGTCCCTGGACCAGCGCGGCAAGTGGCCGGCTACCCCTCTCCCTACTTGCGGTAGACGATGAGGTCTTCGAGATAAATCCAGGCATCTTTGGAGCCGGGATAGGGTTCGCCCTTGACCACCACGCGGAGGATGTGATTTCCGGGCTGCAAGTCAAACTTGCCCCAGAGGCCTTCGCCGCCGCGGTCGCCATCATCGTTGTAGCCATCGATTTTCCCCATCCACTTCTCGTCCAGGTAGAGATCCGCAGTGCCGCGGTCGGTATCCAGGCTCCCCACCAACATGGCTCCGGTGCCGTCGAAGGAAACCGTGGCTTCGGCCCCAGCGTTCTTGGAACGCCGAGCGGATTGGCCTTCAGCGACCTTTTCCCAGGGGCCTTGCCATTTCCAACGTGGGTCAATGAGCGCGATGCGTTCCACCACCTTGCCGGGCGCAAATTGCTCGAGCTTCAGGGGCGTTGGCTTCTGCGCGGGCACTACGAGGCCTTTCGCATCCACGCTTCCGCCTTCTTTCTTGACCGCGAGTTTCGCGCGCGCGACGGTGCTCTTCACAATCGAGTTGAAAGAGTAGTTCGTGTAGGAGAATTTCTCCTCGGCAATGGCGGCCAGAGGTTGGGTCCACTGCGCAGGAATACCCTGGTAGCCGAGCATGACGCCTAATACGCCTGCTGCAGACGAGGGATTGCAATCGCTGTCCTGCCCGGCGCGCATGGCCACTTCCATGGTCTTTTCGAAATCGCCGTTTCCATAGAGGAGGCCGAGCGCGATGTAAGCGCCGTTCAGTGCCGCGTCGATGTTGAAGGGGCGCAGCGCTCCGTCCGGGCAAGGGTCATCCTTGTCCCGCTTGTCCTCCAGCAGTTGCCACGTCCTCTTCCAGTCCGCGTCTTCCGCGGACCATTTCAGGACGTCACGGATCATCTCCGTATAGACGCTCGCGGCGGGAAGGGCGGCGACGCCAGCCTCCACCACCTTGCGGGGATCCTTCTCGAAGAAAGCGGCGGAGTACATGGCGCCCACGAAAATCCCGCCGTACACGCCGTCACCGTAGTTCATCACGTGGCCCACGCGGTCGGCGTAACGCTGCGCGGCTCGCGGCAGGCCCGGGCACATCAGACCGATGAAATCCGACTCGATTTGGAAGTCGATATCATTGGCGTGCAGATTGAAATCCGGATGCCCCGACAGCGGCGCCTTCACCCCGCGCCTCAGCAGGCGCCGCGCTGCCAGATTGGCGTGCCAGAGACGGTATTTCGAATCCCGGAACGCCTCGCCGTACTGCGCGGTGGTCGCCTCCAGGCCCAGGCGATCCATTACGTCGGCAAACGTCATTTCAACGTACAGGTCATCCTGGTCGAGTGCGCCCGCGAGTTCCTCGGGCTTCCACACGCGTGGACTCTCATTGATTTTTCCCTGGAACCTGAACTCGGTCGGCGCGCCATAGGTAACGCCGATCATCTGGCCGGCCCACCCGCCACGAACTTTGTCTTCCAGTTCCGCAAGCGTTAGGGATCGCTTGGCAGCCGCGAGTCCCTTGCCGCTCTTCTGCTCGCCTGCGGCCGTGACAACACCGGGAATGAGGATGACAAGCCCCATACCCAACACCACTTGCTTCACCCAGCACTTTGCCATTCAGAACCTCCGCGCGCACTTGCGGGCCCGAGCTGACTGCACCCGGGTACCCACTTGCCGGCGCGGGCACAATTATGCGCCGTCTTCATGCCTTACGCCACTTCGTGACTCGGCCGCGATAGGTAACTACCCCGCCTCAACCCGCCATGGCACCTTCGGCCGGCGGGTTCTTCTGGCCGGCGCAACTCGCCGGCTGGACAGCGGGGCACGGCCTCTAATCGAATCGCCGCCAGCACAAACCGGAGGTGTTCCATGGACAGCAACGAAATGACGCGCCGAGGATTTCTGGGCCGCAGCGCAGCCGTGGGTTTAGGCGTGCTGGCCCACCCTTCCTTCAGCGGAAAAGTGTTTGGGGCGAACGATCGCATCACTATGGGCATTATCGGAGCGGGCGGTATGGGCCGCGGGCACATGGAGAATTTCAAGGACCAGGGCGTCGAGTGGGCAGCCGTCTGCGATGTTTATGGCATTCACTTGGATGCCGGGTTGGAGATCGCTGGACCGGAGGCGAAGGGCTACACGGACCACCGAAAGCTGCTGGAGCGCAAGGACATCGATGCCGTGCTGATCGCCACGCCGGACCATTGGCACCACGACCACTTGCTGGACGCTTTGCGGGCCGGAAAAGACGTGTACTGTGAAAAGCCGCTTTCCTGGTCTATCGAGCAGGGGGCCAACATGGTGGCGGAGGTACGCAAGACCGACCGCATCGTGCAGGTGGGCATGCAGCGGCGCAGCTCCGCGATGGTCCAGGAGTGCAAGCAGATTATTGACCAGGGAACGCTCGGCGAAATCAATCTGGTGCGCGCCGAGTGGTATTGGAACCGCGAGGTCAAAGTGCGGCCCGTGCTCACCGATCGACTCGACTGGGGGCGCTTTGTGGGACCGGCGAGGAAGCAGCCTTTCGAGCCTGTCCGCTTTCGCTACTGGCGCTACTTCTGGGCCTTCTCAGGCGGCAACATGACCGACCAGGGCACCCACCTGATAGACGTCATCCAGTGGTTTACGAACGCCACGCAGCCCATCGCCGCGCAATGCTACGGTCAGGTCTACAAGCTGCAACCTGCGGAAACTCCCGATACCTTCTGCGCCATCTTTGAGTTTCCGCGTTTTACCTGCACTTGGACGCTGACCTACACCAATTCGTTCCAGAACGGCTGGGGCCTTGTCTTCCAAGGGCAGAAGGCGACGCTGGAGCTTTGCGAGGCCGGTTACCGTCTTTACCAGGAACCGTGGGCTCCCAGCACGCGCTGGATTCGGCCCGAGCCGGCGATTGAGAAACTGCCGGGCGGCTTGACGCAGACTCCACCCCACATCAAGAACTTCCTGGACTGCGTCCGCAGCCGCCAGCAGCCCAACGCCACGATTGAGATCGGCCACCAGGCGGTGCGCACGCTGCACCTCGCCAACATCGCGCACCACAAGCAGGCTCGGGCGGTCCTGGGCGAGGATGGGCTGACGGTGACGACATAGTCGTAGCCACGGTCAGTCCCGCAGAGCGGGATTGCGGTCTTTCCGAGTCTTTTGAAGCAGAAACCGCAAGATTTGAAAAGCGAATCTTGCGCTACGAGCTATGGGCATAATCTCAATTGTTGTGACGCTCTGCGCACAAGCATTAGCCCGCCGTCATGTGTAATGCCGCGAGTTCGAACCGCGTGCCAGGAAGGAGGGTAGTCAGATGAAGCCCAGAAAACTGCAAGTGGTTGTCGGCGTGTTTCTATTCCTCTTCATAATGATTGTAGCGAGTCTTGGTGCGTTTGCCCAACAAGCTAACGACATTGAAATGACGATTCGGAAAGCTCAGAAGGATAG
>JALHUF010000078.1 GCA_022866195.1 Terriglobia bacterium | reverse complement strand
GAAGTCCTCCAGCAACTCCGTTTCGAGATCGCCAACGCGGCGCGCCTTGATGGGCGCTTTCAGCACCAGGTACGGGCGCCCGCCCAAGTCAATCGCGGCCAGCGCCAGAGTTTCGTCCATGGGCATCACGAAGTAGCCGGCGCGGTTGATGCCTCTCTTCGTGCCTAAGGCCTCGCGCACGGCCTGTCCCAGCACCAGGCCCACGTCCTCCACCGTGTGATGCTGGTCGACGTCGAGGTCGCCGCGCGCCGTGAGGTCCAGGTCAAAGCCGCTGTGCCGGGTGAAGAGCTCCAGCATGTGGTCGAGGAAACGCACGCCCGTGGAAATCGCGTAGCGGCCGTGACCGTCCAGGGTGAGACGAACGCGGATGTCGGTCTCCCCGGTCTTGCGGTGCAAGCGTGCGGTACGCGCTTTCATGCGACCCATCCTGTCGCGGAAAATGTCGCGAACTTACTCCAGTCCTTGCGGCTGGCGCGAGCCTCGATCAGGTCGCGCATCTGCCGGAGTTCTCTCATCAAGCGGCGTGTCTGCGCCGTCGAGCCGATGGTGAAACGCAAGAAGCCTCGCAAGCGCGGATCATAGTTCCAGTCGCGCACCAGGATGCCTCTGGCACGCAGCCGCCGGGCGATTGCGGGGGCGTGCGGGCCGAGGCGCGTCAGAACGAAGTTCGCCTGGCTTGGCACATAAGGTATTTCCTGGTCCTCGAGCCACCGGCAGAGGGTGGCGCGATTGGCGCAGATCTCCGCGGCGTAACGGCGAGCAAAACCCGCGTGCTGGATGGCAACCAGCCCGCCCACCAGGGCAAGCGAATTCACCGGAAACGGATTCTGCCCGCGGCGCAGGTCATCGGCCACCTTCGCATTGGTGAGAATGCATCCCAGGCGGAGGGCCGCCAGGCCGAAAGCCTTGGAGAACGTGCGCGTCACAATCAGGTTCGGGTACTTCCGTATCCAGGGGAGGACCGTCTCGCCGGAGAACTCGTAATAAGCTTCGTCCACCACAAAGACGGTGTTCGGTGCTGCCTCCAGCATGATCCGCAGATCGCGCTTCGAGATAATCGTTCCCGTCGGGTTGTTGGGATTCGCCAAAGCCACCCAGCGGATTCTCCTCTTCAGGATCTTCAGGACATCTCGCACTGGCAGCCGGAAGTTCTCGTCGTAATAAACGCGCTCCACTGCTCCTCCGGCGACTTCGTGGAAGAATTGGTAGACGGGAAACGTCGGCGCAGGGACGAGCAGCAAATCCCCGGGTTCTACGAAGGCTTGGCAGATAACGTTGATGGCATCGTCGGTCCCGTTGGTGAGGACCAGTTCCTCGGGCCTAACGCCGAAAAACTTGGCCAGCCTTTTGCGACCCGCTTCGTATTCCGGGTAGCAGGAAAGGCGGTCCGCGCTCAGCGCCCGCCGCAAAGCACGCACAACCTCCGGCGCGCAGCCAATTGTGTTCTCATTGAAGTCGAGCCGCATCTTTCCGCCTCGCCCTTCGAGCGGCGGCCGATACTTGTGCAGGCGTGCGACCGACTTACGGGGTCGGACCATCACTACTGACCTCGTGACAGGAACTGTAGCGGCGATGTCCCCATCGCCGCATGGTGAACGGCGGTGAGACACCGCCGCTACAAACGAAATCTTGTTTCCACCGAATAGACGTGAGCCTTCAACCCCTCTGTATTCGCCAGAGTCACAATGGCGCGCCGCAGACGCCCGAGCCCCCGGCGGCTCAGTTGCTGCACTGAAATGGTCTTGACGAAATCCGCAGCGCTCAGTCCGCCGCGCAGGCGCGCCGCGCCGCCCGTGGGCAGAATGTGGTTCGTCCCAGAAGCGTAATCCCCCGCGGCGACTGGACTGTAACTGCCTAGAAAGATCGAACCCGCGGACTGCATCCGGTCAAGCAGCTTGGTCGCGTCGTTGAGCAGCATCAGATGCTCAGGAGCGAGCCGGTTGGTGAGCTCCGCGGCTTCCGCCAGATCCCGAGTCAGGATGATGGCTCCCTGGCGCGATAAAGCCTTGGCTGCTACAGGCAGGCGGAGTTCGGCGAGTACCTTTTGCACTGCCGCTTGCACCTGGAGCGCCAGACGGCGTGAGGGGGTGATGAAGACCGCCACGGCGTCCGGGTCGTGCTCAGCCTGCGCCACGAGGTCGGCGGCAATCCATCGGGGGTTTCCGCAAGAGCTGATTACTACCAGCTCGCTTGGCCCGGCAACGAAATCGATGCCGCACTCGCCTGCCACCAGTTTCTTCGCTGCGGCGACATAGCGGTTCCCCGGCCCCACTATCTTGTCCGCACGTGGAACGCTCTGGGTGCCGAAAGCGAAAGCAGCAACAGCCTGGGCACCACCCAGGCGGAAGATTCTCTTGACACCCAGCACGTCCGCGGCCACCAGGACAGCAGGCGCAGGCCGCGGTGAGGTGATAATGACTTCCCGCACGCCTGCCACCTGCGCAGGGATGACGCTCATCAGGACGGTGGAGGGCAAGGGGAATCGTCCGCCGGGAACGTAGCAGGCGACGCGCTCCAGCGGCCGAATGATTTGTCCAACCTTGACGCCAGCTTCGCTTGCGGCTTGCCACTCCCGGGGCATTTGGCGGCGAGCCACCGCCCGGATGTTCTTGGCAGCGACGCGCAGCGCCCTGACGAAGCCGGGGGGGACTTCGTCGTAGGCACGGCTGACTTCTTCCTGGCTGACCGTAAAGCCCTCTTTGCGGAGGTCGAGATGGTCAAGTCGTCTCGAATAGCGGATGAGCGCGCGGTCGCCTCCCCGTCGAACATCATCCAGGATGCGCCGCGCCATGCGCTCCGCCTCCGCCAAGCTGGCTTGCCGGGCGCGGTCGAGCCGGCCCAAAGGTGCCTTATCTGTGCTTCGAATGATTCGCAACATGAGTTCCTAGAGGCTGAATTGTGGATTCTGAACTACGGCCGGCTCCGTTTTAAACCTTCATCATTCACAATTCATCCGGGTTTTTGACCTTGAATCCAGCTATTGAATGTGTGGCAAGTCAATATCTATTCGCCCGTGTAGTATGTCCTGGGGCTTCGGAAGCTCATCCCTATATTCATAGACATACTTCAGCTGAACAGGTGTTGCATCTTTAGGTATTACAAACGGCAAGTACGCAATCTTTTTGGGGCGCAATGTAACATTGAATGTAGCCCAGCTCGGCCAATGAGTCTCGCTTCGATCATCAATCAAATGGGGGCAATTGGGCTTAGAGAGCCTTTCTTCTTCAGGTTTAATCCTTAGGTCCCTTTTTTCAACAATAGTCAATTGAATCAAAACAATGTCTCTGCCCTTTTCAGGTTGACCATATGTGAACCCGGAAATTCTGAGCTCTTCAGGAAAAGAATCAGCCCTTTCAACTTTGTCCACAATAATACTGATTCGTTCATCTTCCCATTTCTTCTTTTCTTTAGGTTTTTCCTGGCATAGCAGCGTCAAGGAAGAACCGAGAAGAAAGATGGGTGCCAAGATAAATAGTTTCTTGTTCATCGGAAATATCCCTCCTTATTTTAGATCACGATTTTATTCAGCGGATACTCGACGATTCCCTGCGCGTTTGCTGCTTTCAGGCGCGGAATAATCTCCCGCACCGTCTTTTCTTCAATCACCGTATTCACCGCCACCCAATCGGGGTCGCTCAAGTTCGAGATGGTGGGGCGCTTCAGGGCCGGCAGGACGGCTAACACCTTATCCAGGTCGGCGCGATGGACGTTGAGCATCAGGCCGACTTTCCCGGAAGCCTCGATGGCGCCTTTCAGCAGCATCACCACCGTTTCCATTTTCTGGCGCTTCCAGGCGTCCTCCCAGGCGCTGGCGTTGGCGATGAACTTGGTGTTCGACTCCAGCACCGTCTCGACAATGCGCAGGCCGTTGGCGCGCAGCGAGGAGCCCGTCTCGGTGACTTCCACGATGGCGTCGGCCAGGATCGGAGGCTTCACTTCTGTAGCGCCCCAGGAGAATTCCACCTTGGCCTTCACCGCGTTACGCGCCAGGTAGCGTTCCGTCACCTTGACGAGTTCCGTGGCGATGATCTTCCCTTGGAGATCTTTGACGCTCTGGTAGGGAGCCTTTTCCGGCACGGCCAGGACCCAGCGCACCTTGCCGAAGGTCTGCTTGGCATAGACCAAGTCCGCGACCTCGATAACGCTGGCCTCGTTCTCGAGAATCCAATCTTTACCCGTCAGGCCGGCGTCGAGGATGCCGTCCTCGACGTAGCGTGCCATTTCCTGGGCGCGGATCAACATGCACTCGATTTCCTCATCATCGATGCCCGGGAAGTAGGACCGGGGATTCACGGTAATCTCATACCCGGCGCGGCGAAACAGTTCCAGCGTGGCGTCTTGAAGGCTTCCCTTGGGCAACCCTAACTTCAACTTCATGTTTGGCTCTCCTGCTTGGCATCGCCGTAGACAGCGGCGGGATCGAACTCGCGCTGAAGAAAGATCTCTTCACCTTCCGGGGTGAGCTTGCGAAAGAAGCACGATTTGTAGCCCAGGTGGCAGCATCCCGGGCCGGTCAGATCGGCCTGGATAAGCAAGGCGTCGTGATCACAATCCACGCGGAGCTCGCGTACTCGCAGCCGGTGCCCGGAGGTCTCCCCCTTGGTCCAGAGCTTCTGCCGGCTGCGGCTGAAAAAAGTCACGTAACCGGAACTCAGGGTCTGGCGGTAAGCGGCGTCGTTCATGTACCCCAGCATGAGCACCTTGCCACTGTGCCGCTCCTGAATGATGGCCGGCACTAATCCATCCGTATATTTCGGCTCCATCCCTTCACCTTCCTGCGGAGTGCTGATGGGCTCTGAACCTGCCGCCTTCCGTATCAGGGGGCGACACAGCTCAGGTCAAAAACGAAAAAGCCCGCCGAATTTCATCGTCAGCGGGCCATCTTCCCCTCCGGCTTCGCCTATAGGTCATGCAGGCGCCCACCGACACGTCACCCCACAGGTGTGGTGATGGTGATGATGTGCCAGCGTGCCTACCATAGGTTAGTGTGAAAGTTTATACCCCCGCACCCGCCATGTCAAGACACTCTGTCGAGCTGTCAAGGCAAAGTAGAAAGTTCCGGTTTTGAGCAAAGTAGAAAGTTCCTCTGGGGCGCTAGCGGAAGGAGCCCGTAGGGCGACCGGAGTTAGCGCCCCCAACCGCCTGCTTCTGCCGCAAGTGCCCATTCTGCACTTCATGCCAAACCTTCAGACGATCCCGTTCCCTCTGGCTCATCCCCATCAGCTCCGCTTCGCTCATCCCTCCAACTTGCCCTGCCTGAACCGGAACTTTCTACTTTGCTACAGGAGGAACTTTTCACGTTGCTGCGACACAAGAAAAGGTCGCTTGTTTGGGAGATTTAGGTGCGGTAGAATTTGCGTTCCACTTCCCATGAAAGCCGACCTCAACAACCCAGGCTGGTCAATTCCCCAAGCGAAATCTGACCGGGCTCGCGGCGCGCGGCTCCTTATGCTCGCTCTTGTGCTGGCGATGGCATTTGCGGCGCAGGCGCGGGGGCAATTTCTCTACCGCCAGGTCGCCCTGCCGGAACTTTCGCAGCGCGCTCCCATTATCGTGCAAGGGCGGATTGTCGAGGCGCGCTACGAGCCTCATCCGAACTACCCACACGTCGCCACCGTCCTGGTCACGCTCCAAGTCGAGCAAATGTTGCGGGGGCCGGGAGAGCAGCAGTTCAGCTTCCGGGAGCTGCTTCTTTTCCCGCAGGCGGCCCGGGGCAAGCGCGGCTACCTGGCTGGGCAGCGCCTGCTTCTTTTTCTGCCAGCAGCGTCTCGTTACGGCTTGAGCTCTCCTCTGGGCGGAGAACAGGGGCGCTTTCACATCTGGCGGGACCAGCGAGGAAATGAACTGGTGGAAAATGAGTTCCGCAATGCGGGCTTGTTCAAAGGCCTCGCCGAGGCGGCCACCCGGGCGGGCGTGAGCCTTTCTCCCCAACAGGCGCGCTTGGCGGGTGTGGCCCGCGGGCCTGTTCCCCTGGAAGAATTGGTTTCGGTGGTCAAACAATTCGCCTCGGTCGCGAGAACGGAATGAAAAAGCCCTCTCGGTTGAAGCATCTTGTTCCGGTCGCGCTCGCTCTCGCGGTGCTGGCGGTGATTGCGGCGCGCGCCGGCGGCCCGCTCTATGTGGGTGGACCACCGCCCTTCGCGCCGGGCGTTCCTTTTGTCTGGACCATTAACCCGCTTACTTATTGGACCGATCTCGGCTACCTCGGCGTCCAGACTAATCAGCAGGCTGATGCCCTGGTGGCGGACGCGTTCAAAGTCTGGCAAGACGTGGCCACGGCGAACATCAGTTTCGCGAAGGACGCGAGCAATAACGGGAAACTGGGCGCTGACGTGACGGCCGACAACATCATGGCAGTGCTCAACAGCATCGAAGGCTGCGGCGCTCTCGGCAGCATTGCCAAGGACCGTAGCATCATTTACGACGTGGACGGCACCGCGGTGGCGGCCCTGCTGGGCGAGGAGAACAAGACTACCGTCCTGGGCTTCGCCTCCGTTGCCTGCGCGAGCAGTAATGGGGTTGACAGCAATTATTACCTGCGAGGATACGCGGTGTTAAATGGGATATTCCTCGATGGCGTCAACAACGCTACCAACCCGGAAGTCACAGTGACGGGTTTCAAGGCCGTCATGATCCACGAGTTCGGCCACCTGATTGGCCTCGACCATTCCCAGATCAACCTGAATTGCCTGACGTCTTATTGCGCGCCCGGCTCGGATGACCTGGAAGGTGTGCCGACGATGTTCCCGGTCCTGATCAACGATGCGGCCATGTCCACCTTGGCCACGGACGACATCGCGGCAATCTCCGCACTCTACCCCGAATCGACCTTTCCTACGAGCACGGGGCGCATTACCGGCCATGTCTTCTTTTCCGATGGTCAGACTCCCGCGCAAGGCTTCAACGTGATTGCGCGGAGCACAACCTCCCCCTTGGTGACTGCCGTCTCCAGTGTCTCGGGTTTCCTGTATACGGTGGATGTAGGCAACCCGGTGTATCCATGGTGGGGGAGCGAGTACGGCTCGCGCGACCCAGCCCTCATCGGGTTTTACGACATGCCGGGATTGCCGCCCGGAGACTACACCGTCGAAGTTGAGGCCATCAATAATTCCGGGGATCACCCCTTCGTCGACGGCTCGAGCGTGGGGCCAATTGGCAACTATGGGTTCCAGTTTCCGCTGCCGAGCCTATTGCCGACGCTGCCCTGCACGCCGGAGTACTTAGTGAGTGGCGCGACGGCCACATGCAACCGCGCCTCCGCAACCCCGCTTCCAGTTGTTGCTGGCTCGCCGGTGACAGGCACGGATGTGATCTTGATCGGCACGCCGCCGCGTTACGACGCCTGGGAGGATGGCCCGTAACGCCAATGGCCCGCTCACCTAGGTGAGTGCTGCAATGACCGGTTCATGTAGGGGAGGGCCTTTACGGCCCTGCCGAGGTTCTTGTAGGGGAGGGCCTTTACGGCCCTCCCGAGAGAGGAAGCAAGTCAGCAAAGAACACGGGAGGGGCACGCGGCCCCTCCGCTACCCCTGGTGGGAATAATCGTGAAGGCACACGGCACAACTCGGCAACCACAGCGCGTCAACGGCGCGGCGGCTTGCTTGGCGGGGAGCCTGCTCCTGGCTCTGGCGCTCGCCGGCTGTGGAGGCGGTGGTGGCGGCGGG
>JALHUF010000705.1 GCA_022866195.1 Terriglobia bacterium | reverse complement strand
TCGCCCAGCACTACAATCGTCTTCAGGTTCGGAAAGAGCTTCAATTCCGCGTTCAAGTGCTTGGCGCAGTTGGCCAGAGCTTTTTCCGGCACGTGCAGCCGGGTGGCGTGGCAACGGATGGCGTCCGCCAAGACGAAGCGCGTTTTGAACTCCGCGAAATCCTTCACCCCCAAGAGTTCGTAGAGCCCGGTGACGAAGCGGTTGACACTCTCCGGCGCGTGGTAGAGGAAGTTCTCCGCGGCCCCCGGCGCGTCGCGCCCAATGACGGCCACGCGCACTGCGTTCAGGTCAGGGTAATCGCGCTTCAGATACCTGGTCAGGAACTGGCGGGGTGGCAGCCAGATGGAGGTGAGCGCCGCGCAGTCGCGGCAGTTCTCGATACGCAGCCGCAAGGCCTCCGCCTCCAGGCCTGGGACGCGGATCTGGGTGGCTGCCATGGGGCCTGCCGTCAGCGCCAGTTGGAGGAGGGTTTCCGGGCTCGCGCCCGGCGGGCCGAGAATCAGATTGTCGATTAGCCGCGCCGGCCCAATCCGGGCCGCGATCAGGGCCACGCAACCGCTGGTCACCCGTTCGACAGGCTGGAACCGCGTGGGATCGACGATTGCCGCGTACTCGAGCTGGGCGCGAGGTTCGTCTGCAAACACCTTCCGCATTTCCTCCAGCAACTTCGGTGCGTCTGTTTCGCCTGTCTGGGCGAGCTCTTCCGCCCGCCGCAGACTCCGATACAAAAGCGGCGCGGCCGCGCGCTCTTCCGGACGCAGGTAAGCGTTACGTGAACTTCTTGCCAGGCCGTCGGGTTCGCGTACCGTGGGACAGATGACCAGCCGGACGTCTAGGTTCAAGTCTTCCACCAGGCGGCGGATGACCTGCGCCTGTTGGAAGTCCTTCTGACCGAAGTAGGCCAGGTTCGGCTTGACGATGTTGAAGAGCTTCAGCGCGACGCTGGCGACTCCGCGAAAGTGGCCCGGCCGGGCCGCGCCTTCGAGCAGGACGGCAACCGCACCCGGTTCGACAAACGTCTCGTAACCTGCCGGATACATCTCCGCCGTACTGGGCGCGAACGCGGCGCCCACGTTGTAGGGACCCAGGAGCTCGAGGTCTTGCTCCAGGTTGCGGGGGTAGCGGGCGAGGTCTTCGCCCGGAGCGAATTGCGCAGGGTTTACAAAGATGGAGACAACAACGAGGTCACACTGACGCTTGGCCTGGCGTACCAGACTGAGATGGCCCTCGTGCAGGGCTCCCATCGTGGGCACGAGGGCCAAAGATTCGCTTGCGGCCCGCGCCTGGCGGGAGAAATTCTCCATTTCCGCGATGGAAGTGATTAGCCGCATCTTAAACGCGAAGTGTGAAGTCTGAAGTGTAAAGTGTAAAGGTTGAAGTGCCGGGGTGCAGCTGAAGTCTGCCCTTCGAACTTCATGCTTCACCCTTCATACTTTACCCTTCACCCTTTACCCTTTACCCTTTACCCTTTGCCCTTTACACCCTACCCTTCAAATTCGTCTTCCAAGCTTCTTGTGGCGACCTCCTTTTCAAACTGCTCGCGCAGGCTTGCCGACCAGTGGTAGGACTCCGCGTCGGCGGGATAGCGCCCCGCCAGGACGTCGTCGCGGAAGCGCGCGAAGGCGTCCCGCAGAACAGCGGCGAGGTCGGCGTAGGAGCGCACAAATTTGGCGCGTGGTGAGAAACTCAGGCCCAGGAGATCGTGTACCACCAGTACTTGGCCGTCGCAGTCGGGCCCGGCGCCGATGCCCACGGTGGGAATCCTCAGCCGGCCGGTGATGAGGGCCGCCAGCTCTCTCGGTATGCCTTCCAGCACCAGCGCGAAGGCGCCAGCGTCCTCCACCGCCTGGGCATCGGCCAGGAGTTCCAGGGCGGATTCGAGCGTTCTCCCCTGCACGCGGTAGCCGCCGAAGCTGTGCACCGACTGCGGCGTCAGGCCGATGTGACCCATCACCGGGATTTCCGCCTCCACCAAGCGCCGAATCAAGGCGGCGCGCTTCTTCCCGCCCTCTATCGTCACGGCCTCGGCGCCGCCTTCCTTCAGACAGCGGATGCTCGCGCGCAACGTTTCCTCTTCCCCCACGTGGTAGGTGCCGTAAGGCAGGTCGACGATGAGCAGGGCGCGCCGCGTGGCCCGGCGTACCGCACGCAAGTGATGAAGCATCTCCTCCAGGGTCACCGGAATCGTTGAATCGTAGCCCAGCACCACCTGGGCCAGCGAATCTCCCACCAGGATCATGTCTATCCCGGCCTCGTCCACCAGGCGTGCGGTGGGGTAGTCGTAGGCGGTCAGGCAGGTGATTTTCTCACCGCGAAGCTTACGGTCCAGAATCAGAGGAACGGTGACTTTGCTCACAGCCTCGGAGTGCGGGTCCATGGCCTTACCTCGTGAGAACAGAAGTCAAAGGTCAAAAGTCGAAAGTTGAAAGTCAGGAGCAACAGATCACAAATCCAAAATCCAAAATCCAAAGCAAAACCCTCTCTGCCTCAGGTTTCCTTGCCGGCGCTCACAGCACGAGTGCCCGGCGGCCCGAGTGGGCCTCCACTGGCCTGGACAGAGAGGGTCTGAACTACTCGAGGTCTGCCCCATCCTCGGCGCCCTGGCGCGGCGCCTGCCGTTTTGGGCTGCCGAGTCGGAACCATTTGTGACCGTCTCAGTCCGCCGGCGCGGATCCAAGCGGCAGAAAGTACTGCGTGCCTTTGACCGGCTGGCTTAGCCGCTGGAGCAGCTCCTGCAAATCCTCGTTCCGGTCGATGAAATCGATCTCGGACGTTTGGATCACCAGCAGGTCGGTGGACTTATAATGAAAGAAAAAGTGCTCGTAAGCCTTAACTACTTCCTCCAGGTACTCGTCGGAAATGCGATGCTCAATCGGCACGTTCTTCTTAGCGATGCGCTTCCTGAGCGTCTCCGGCTTCCCCTGTAAGTATATCACCAAATCGGGAACCGGAACCTGCTCGGCGAAAAGCTCATAGTAGCGGTTGTAGAGCTCGAGTTCGGCGTCCTCCAGGTTGATGTAAGCGAAAATCTTGTCCTTCTCGAACAGGTAATCGCTGACGACGGCACGATTCGCGTTGGCTGCCAGGTCCAGGGCGCGCAACTGCCGGAAGCGCGCCAGCAGAAAATACATCTGCGCCTGGAAGGCTGCCCCCGGCTTGCCCTGATAGAAACTCTCCAGGAAAGGATTGGCTTCGATGTCCCACAACCGCCTGGCGTTGAGGTGATCGGCGAGGATATCCGCCAGGCTCGTCTTGCCCACGCGGATCGGGCCCTCGATGGCGATAAAGCGGGGCGGCTCGAATTGTGGCGGGCTAACCACTTTGTTTCGGCACGAAATTCTGAATTCTGAATTATGAATTGAGCGTCGCGCCAGGTAAGGTGCTGTCTTCCATCGAGTTCGTCATTCGTAATTCACAATTCACAATTCACAATTCCTTACTCCTGTCTCAGCCGGATCACCTGGCTGGAGTCCGGCGTGTCGTGCAGCATTTCCAACACCGTCCGCTGGGTCACCGGATGACGAAGGTGGGCGGCCAATTCCCGGAGGGGAACCAGCACAAACCGCCGTTCGCTCATCCGTGCGTGAGGAATGGTCAGCGCCGCAGAGCGGACCACGACATTCTCGTAAAGCAGGATATCAATGTCAATCGGGCGCGGGCCCTTGGGAGTACCCGGGCGGCGGCCGAGCGTCCGTTCCACCGACTGCAAGGTCTTCAGCAGCCGCAGCGGCATCAGTTCGGTCCCTACTTCGGCAACGCAATTCACGAACCAGCGCTGCGGGAGGAAATCTACGGGCTCGGTCTGATAGAAGGAGGAAACGCGCTGGACCTCGATGCCGAGGTTTGCCAGTAACTCGAAGGCCTGGCGAATGTGGGCTGCCCGGTCACCGACGTTGGAACCGAGCGAAAGGTAAGCTTGCTTCATCGGATTTTGGGTTTTTGATTTTGGATTTGCGATTGAGAGAACGCTCGCTCCTGAGTCACAAATCCTTAGTCGAACAATGTCTGGGGCGTGCCGCTGGGCAAGGGAAGATTCAAGTGTCGGTAAGCCGGCTCGTTGGCCTTGCGGCCGCTCTTGGTGCGACTGATAAATCCCTGCTGCAGCAGGAATGGTTCCACCATGTCCACCAGTGTGTCCACTTCCTCGTTGAGCGTGGCGGAAAGTGCCTCCACCCCCACGGGCCCGCCGTTGTATAGGCGGATGATGGTGGAAAGGAAATTCCTGTCCAGGTCGTCCAACCCCATCTCGTCCACGCCCTCGAGCTTCAGGGCTTCGCGGGCGATGGCAGCCGTGATGGCGCCGCTGGCCTTGACCTCCGCAAAGTCGCGCACCCGGCGCAACAACCGATTGGCAATGCGCGGCGTGCCGCGGGCGCGGCGGGCAATCTCCGCGGCTCCGGCGTCGTCAACCTGTGTCTCCAGGATGCGCGCTGAGCGCCGAACGATCTGCCGCAGCTCGTCCGCGTTATAAAACTCCAGGTGAAAGAAGAGCCCGAAGCGGTTCCGCAGCGGGGCGGAGAGAGTGCCGGCGCGCGTGGTGGCGCCGGCCAGAGTGAATTTCTTCAGGGGCACGTTGATAGTCCTGGCATACATGCCCTTGTCCAGCACGAAATCCACCTTGAAGTCCTCCATCGCCGGATAAAGGAATTCTTCGATGTTGATGGGGAGCCGATGGATTTCGTCGATAAAGAGGATGTCGCCCGCGCCGAGGTTGGTCAGGATCCCCATCAGGTCGCCCGTGCGTTCGAGCGCCGGTCCCGAAGTGGTGGTGATCTTCGAGCCTATGGCGTTGGCGATGATGTATGCGAGTGTGGTCTTCCCCAGTCCCGGCGGGCCATAGAAGAGCACGTGCTCCAAGGGGTCGCCGCGTTGTTTCGCCGCCTGGAGCGCAATAGAAAGCTTCTCCACCATCTTCTTCTGCCCGACCCATTCTTCCAGTGTGGGCGGACGAAGAGTTTGGTTGAAACTCTCTTCTTCCTTCGAGATCAGGTCGGGCGAGACTAAGCGCACTCGCGACATGGAAGTAGGTTATAGGTTACAGGGGACAGGGGACAGGGAATAGATAAACGCCCTCTGGCCTGTCGTCACTCCCTGATTGCTCCCATTCAGAATTCATAATTCAGAATTCACAATTGTTCGGCAGCCGATTGTCGTTGCTCAAACACTTTGCGCAAGAATTCTTCGACGGTCTTCACGTTCTTGTGTTTGGCGAACGTCTCCTCCACGATGCGCGCCGCTTCGCTGCGCGAGTATTCGAGCTGGAGCAGCACTTGCATGGCTTCCGCCTTCAACTCTGCGGCGGACTCGCGCTCAATGGCCAGCGGCGCTTCCGTGTGCGCCAGGGCAAACTTCGCCATTTTGCCGCGCAGTTCGGTGACAATGCGTTCCGCCGTCTTCTTGCCGACATAGGGCAACTCTTCCAGGAAGGCTGCGTCCCCGCGCTCGATGGCCAAGGCGATTTCGTTCAGCGGCCGCACCAGGCACTTGAGCGCTTTCATGAAGCCGACGCCTGGAACCGTGGTGAACACTTCAAAAAACTCGCGGTCGAGAGGATCGAGAAAGCCTACCAGCTTGGGCGTCAGGTGGCCCCCGCCCACTGCGCCGTCGATGTAGTAAATCGTGTAGAGGGTAACCGGGTTCGGGCGTTCGCTTTCGGGCGCCTGACGCAGTCGCGCCGCAATGCCGGAGGGCACCAGGATTTCGTAACAGAGCGAATTCACGCGCACCAGCAGCGAGTGCCGCTGGATGCGGTCGTAAAGCACTTCGCCCGTGATTTCGGAGATCAGAGCATTACTCCTTTTGTAGCGCTTCAGTAGGGGAGGGCCCTTGTGGCCCTCCCGTATTCAATCGGCGCGGGAGCACCATGAAGGTGCTCCCCTACCGACGCCCATCGCCTCGGCGACGCAGGGAATTCACATAGCACAACGCCGCGGCCAAGGCATCCGCCACGTCGGACGGCTGCGGTGCCCGGCCGAGCGAAAAGAATTGCTGCACGGCACGCTGCACCTGTGTCTTGCTGGCGTTGCCGTTGCCGGTCACGGATTGCTTGATGCGCTTCGCCGAAAGGTCCACTACCGGCACGCGTGCCAGCCGCGCCGCCAGGCAAATGACCCCGCGCGCATGCCCCATCAAGATGGCGGTGCGCGGATAGCTGCTGTGACTGTAGACTTCCTCCAGACACACGGTCTGCGGGCGGAATTCCTCCAGCACTTCCCGCAGTTCGACGAAGAGCGATTCCAGCCGCGCCGGCAGGTTATCTCCCCGGCTGCGCGGCAAGCGGATGACGCCCGCTTCCAGCAGCTTCACCTCGCCTGCCCGGCACTCGACCACGCCGTAGCCGGTAACGTTCAGGCCGGGATCAATTCCCATCACGCGGGCAGGCACGCTGGCAGCATTGACCATCCGAGGCGATTGTAGCACCCCGCGGGAGAGTTGAGGAAGGCCATTGGAAAAGTCAAAGGTTGAAAGTTGAAAGTCCAAAGAGAAAAAGGCAAATACCCTCACCTCGGCGTGGCATCGGGGAGCCCGCCGTCCACGGGAAGCGTGGCGCCGGTGGTCGGGGTCTGTCGCGTGGCAAAAAAAAGCACAGCTTTCGCTACGTGCTCTGCGGTTACCTTGGCCTTCAGCAAATTCCGCTGCCGGTAGTATTCCTCGAGTCCCTTTTCGTCCAGGCCGCGCGCGCGCATGCGGTCAGGGCCGACCTCGGCCCAGAGTCCTGACCTGCGACTTCCATGGGAAAAAACGGCGTCCGGCGACACCATGTTGACGCGGACGCCGATCTCAGCCAGTTCCAGGCTCGCAATGCGCGCCAACTGGTGTGCGGCAGCTTTGGTGGCGCTGTAGGCACCGAATTTTGCTCCGGGAGCAAAGACGTTTTTCGTAGAGACCAGCACAATGTCTCCTCCTGTTCCCTGAACCCGGAAGTGGCGCGCGGCTTCGGCAATGACGAGCCGCGTTCCTTCCACGTTGACCCGCTCGAGCTTCCGGAAGGAATCCAGGCTCATTTCGGCCAGCGAAGAGACCATGGCGACACCCGCATTGGCCACGATCAGGTCCACTCCGCCCCAGGCCTCGATGACGGCGCGGAAGGCCGTCGCCACCGAGTTCTGGTCGGTCACATCGAGCGGCACTCCCAGGACACGGTCTCCAAAAGCTGCCCTCAGTTCGTTCACCAGGGTGTCCAGGTTTTCGCCCGGCAGATCCGTCACTGCCACGTGACAGCCTTGCTGCAAAAGCTCCTGGGAAATCGCGGAGCCAATCGCTCCCGCGGCGCCCGTTACCAGCGCGACTTCCCGGGACAGGGGGAGCCCTGAGCTGCCGAGCTTGGCGTGCTGGAAGCTCTGGTATTCCATGTCGAAGAGTTCGGCTTCCGGCAATCCTTCGTAGCTTCCCATGGCGGCCACCTGAGCCTTGACCGCCAAGGTGTGAGCCGTAATGTCGCGCGCGATTGTGGCGGCCGCGACATCCTTCCCGGCCGAGACCGCGCCCAGTCCCGGCATGAGCACGACGCGGGGCAGGGAATCGAAACGGGTCAAACTGCCCGGCAGGCGCGCGGCGTGCCTTTCGACATAGGCTTCGTAGGCGGCAGCATAGTCTTGGATCGCGCGGGAGATTTGCTCCCGCAATCTTTCGGGGTCGTCATACGCGGGGGCGTCAATCCACAGCGGCCAGGCCTTAGTGCGAATCAGATGGTCAGAGGTGAGCGGAGGTGTCAGCGCAACGGCGCGGCCACGGTCCGAATCCACGAAATCGAGGACTTCCCGGTTGACCAACGGTTGGAGGATGACGCGAAGGTGCGGCTGATCCGCGTTTCCCGAGGGTTGCGCCAGCAGACCGCGCAGAATGGGCGCGACGCGCGGCAATCTCTCCTGGGCTGTGGCAAGAGGGGTCGAGACCTTAACCACCAGAGGTCTGGCCGCGCGCTTTGCCAGGAGCTCTTCGGCCCGGGTGACCAGCTCAATCATGGCATCATAGGACTCGCGCGCCGTCTCGCCCCAGGTCACCAGACCGTGGCGTAGCCAGACCATGGCCTTCGCACCCGGGTTTCGATCGAAGGCAGCAGCGGCAGCCTTGGCGAGCTGGAATCCCGGCCGAACATATTCCAGAACGATGACCTGGTCACCCAGGGCCTGTTTGACGAGCTCGTCGCCGTGGACTTGATTCGTCAGGGCCAGGATGGCGTCGGCGTGCGTGTGATCGATGTACTTGGCGGGAAGGAAGGTATGCACCAGGGTCTCTAGCGATGGATTCGGCGCCCGCGGATCAAGGAGGTGCGCCCGAAATTCCTGAAGCATGAGCTCATCGGAAAGTTCCGGCAACGCCCGCAGCTTCCTCAGATGGGCCAGGTCCAGTCCGGGATGGCCGGCGGGCTCGATGGCCGCCATGTCGTGACCTGAGGCCTTGACGTATATTGCCAGAATCTGCTCGCCCAGAATATTCGTGTAGGTGCCCTTGACGGAAGTGTTCCCCCCGCCGTGGAGCACGAGCGCTTCCTCGGCACCTAGCAGGCGGCTCGCGTAGGTGCACAGCGGCAAGTCCTGGCCCCAACGGCCGGCGTAATTCGCAATAAATTGGGTCGCTTCGTCCTCGCGCCAGCGGTTTTGCATATCTTTGAGAAGTCAGAAGTCAGGAATCAGAATTATGAATTCACAATTCAGAATTCATAATTTCACCGCCTCCAGCATGAATCGCGCATTCTCCCCCGCGGCCTTGCCATCGAAAACCGCGCTGCCGGTCACGATGATGTCCACGCCGGTCCTCGCCACCTCGGCAATGTTGGCGCGGGTGACGCCGCCATCGACAGTCAAGAGAATCTCGCGGCCGCTCGCGGCGATGAGCTGCTTCGCACGCGCAATTCTGTCGAACGTTGACGGGATGAACTTCTGCCCACCCCAGCCCGGGTTGACCGCCAGCAGCAGAATCACTTCGACCTCGTCCAGCAGAGGCTCAAGCACCGCCAGAGGAGTCCCCGGGTTCAGGGCCACGCCGCGCAGCAGCCCTCGGGCCGGATCGTTCGCGTTCGTCATGTTCCGCATCTGTTGCAGGACGCGGTGGGGATGGGTGCAGGCTTCCGGATGAAACGTGATGATGTCGGCCCCGGCCGCCACGTAGTCCGCGATTTTCTCCAGGGGGTCCGCAATCATCAGATGCACGTCCTTGAGCAGCGGCGTTTTCAGGGCTTTGATGAAGGGCGGGCCAACGGTCATCATCGGGCAGAAACAGCCGTCCATCACGTCGATGTGGACCAGTTTGACCCCGGTTCGTTCCAGCAGGGACAGTTCGGAACCCAACGACAGCAGGTCGGCCGTGATGATCCCCACACTCAGGGTGGGGGAAAGCTGCTTCAGCGACTGTAAGGTTGTGCTGACAGCCATTCTTCCCGCCTCGTGCCGCGCGCCGCAGTGCCACCCAGGCTGGCTCTAGCCTTTCTTCTCGCGCTTCACGGTTTGATAGAAATCGTAAGCCTGTTCGGGCTTCATGCCCTCATGAACGATTTTTCCCACGGCCTGGAGCATGGCGACGGCGGCGTCGGACTGAAAGATGTTCCGGCCCATATCCACGCCCGCAGCGCCCTCCCGGACAGCGTTGTAAGCCATCTTCAGCGCGTCCAACTCCGGCAGCTTCTTCCCTCCCGCCATGACAATCGGAACCGGGCAGGAGGCGGTGACGGTCTCAAAGCCTTCGGGCACATAGTAAGTCTTCACCAAGTGCGCGCCCAGCTCGGCGCAAATCCGGCAGGCTAGCCGAAGATACTTGGCGTCCCGGACCATGTCCTTTCCCACCGCCGTGACTGCCAGGACAGCCACGCCATGACGGTTGCCCAAATCCACCAGGCGAGTCATGTTGTGGACCGTCTGGGTTTCGAACTCGCCGCCGATGAATACCTGCACAGCCACCGCGCAGGCGTTGAGCCGGACGGCATCCTCCATATCCATGGCGATCCGCTCATTCGAAAGTTCCTTGAGGATGCTGGGGCCGCCGCTGGCCCGGAGGACAATGGCGTTGCGGCAAGAGGAAGGAATCGTCGAGCGCAGAATGCCGCGCGTAAGCATCAGCGCGTCAGCGTAGGGCACGAGCGGCAAGATGTTCACATCCACGCGTTCCAGGCCGGTAGTGGGCCCCTGGAAATAGCCGTGGTCAATGGCCAGCATCACCGCTCGGCCGGACTCAGCCCGGAAGATCCGCGCCAGCCGGTTCTGGATGCCCCAATCCAGGGCGCCAGAACCCTTCAGGAAAAAGGGGACATTCTTCGCCGGGATATCCAGGTGGAAATCCTTCTTTTCTTCTTGGGGAGCCCTTTCAATGTCAGCCATGAGTCGCGGATCCTTTCTGAAGTAGTCCGAAGAATGACTTTCGATAGAGAGGGATTCTCTGCGGGGCGGGCCCCCTTGTCAACCGAAGTTCGCCGTCGCAGGATGCCCAATTTGAGCTTTCTTTCGGCCAGACGATACAGCAGCCCTCTGCCTGATTCAACCTCAAATCACCGCGGCCGCCGGCTGGCGCGGTTGCTTCGGCCAGCACAATCAAGTAGGATTAGGGCCATGAGCGAGTTGGTTTTCGAAGTCACTCAAGAAGCTGATGGCGGCTTGGTCGCCGAGTGCTTGACGGAGAGCATCTTTACCCAGGCCGACAACTGGGAAGAGTTGCGGCAGAACGTTAGGGAAGCCGTGGCCGCCTACTATTTTGACCGCACGGAACGACCTTCCGCCCTTCGGCTCCACTTGGTCCGCGACGAGGTTCTGGCTAACGGATGAAGATCCCACGCGACTTCCGCAGGTGTAGCGCCCCCCTTTAGCCGGGCATTTGTAGCGCTCGCCTTTAGGCGAGCATTTTGTAGGGCCGCCCGGAACCTGTCCCGATAAAATCGGGAGCGTGGCACCTGTAGCGGCGGCGTCCTCGCCGTCGAGGGCTTGCTTTCAACGGGTTCGACGATGAGACATCGCCGCTACAGCGCCCGCCGCCGCTTCGGTCTGCGGCTTTTTCTGCCCTGGGCCCCAAGAACCGGACAGTAACACGACAACTGTGCGCCACCTGCTCCCGCTGTCCAAGAACCCACGGCGAGAAAAAACCTGGCGATCGGTACCCATTTGGGGTGGAATCTCCCCACCGGAACGCCCCCGGTGTCCGGGGACCCTTAGGTAAGTACAGTTTGGGGCTTGCGAACGAGTTTTCGTTCAAAATTGGGGGCTGAAGCGCCCGGCCCGGAGTGCTGCCAGCCGTCCATCCAAGTCGGCCGTCCCAATGACGCTTATGAGTTCCTCATACATCGCGCGGATGGGACGCTGAACGCGATGGCCCTCGAGAATTAGGCGGTGTACGGCCGCGAAGTTGTCCAGTGCGAATCTCCTGAATAAGTCCTGTTTCCCGTAAATTTCGATGGTTTCTGTTTCAAAATCCTCCATATTTGAATAATCGGTCAGAATATTGAAACAGTAAGTGAGCAAAGCGAACAGATTCCCGCTCCGGGCCCTCGCGTCCACTAGGGGGTTCTTTTCGTATTTCGCGTCCCTAATTCCTGCCGCGATTCCAGCTAACCTTCTGATGACGCATCCATAGCAGGTACCATCATGACTTCCAAATCTCTGACTAATACATGAATGAGTGATTTTAAGCTGGTCCTTGTCGGGGGAAATCGCCATGACTTCGGCTTTCGTCAGGTTTTCAAAGGGCTTGATAATCTGTACTTCCCTCCCGAGAAGCGAGCTTATCACCTGTCTCGCGCACCCAAGAACGACAGGGTGCGTGGTCATAGTAATCAGGTCAAATGGGGAAAACCGAGGCTGATACATCGTAGGTCCGCATTCCGTGACAACCAACTTGTCTGCTTTCAGTACATGCATCCAAGCGGCGGATGCGACCGTGTAGAGGAAGCCTCGAAGTTGGGCATATCCCTGCGCTTGAATGCTCGGAACACCTACCTTGTGCAAAGGGATACCTGCTTTGGAGAGCTGGTTTCGCTGCATCCTATGCACCAAGTGAATTGTCTTCGACTGGTCTGAATGTGCATAAAATACAGCTTCGAGTTCGCCTAGTTTCTCCTTTCCCACGAGCACGCCAACATAGGAGTCAATCCCCCCGGAAAAAAGGCACACATTGGCGCTCTTGTTGAAGGCTGCACCTGAAGTGTTCTCTGCACCCTCCATTCGTAACGCTTTGAATCTTATGTCTATGTCCTCCACTAAGACGAAAATGAGCAGTTCGTGTATAGTGTGCCGGATAGCAGCCAGGTCATATCCCAGCGATATGGGCTCGAAAAGCGGGATCTCGGCTGTCCGGACCGGCATCCTCCTTGCAGCCTTCTCGATTTCAAACACTGCCTCGGCAAGGACCAGTGCATTAAGTGCCCGTGGATCTCTTGCAGGGATGACGGACATGCGCCTTTCTTTTTCTGGGATTTGGCAGACGAACGTCCCTTGCCCGCTCTTACGTTCTATCTTCATGAGCAAGTCTATTGAGCGCGGATCGTATGGCTTCTCTTGTTAGGGCGGCGATCTGTTGTAGTGTAAGCGCACCGGGACTCGGGTTTGCCCGTGGTACATAGTATTCGCTGGCGTACCCCGCGACCGTATGCTGCTGTTGTTTCGTGAGGCGCTGCCCAGCTGCGCGGAACTCGGCGAACTCTTTCGCGAACTCCTCGTTTCTGACGATACCAGTCAAAATATCAAACAAGACACTCTTATGCTGAGCTACCCACGCTTGGAGAACTTTCGGAGAGGGCTTGGCCATCTTCTACTTCTCGCTTTTCGCGATGGCTTTAGCTGTAGCTCGAATAACCGCTTGAGTAACAATCGGATCGTCCTTAATGTCTTCCTTCTTCTTGATTCGGCTCCACTCGCTTCTTGCCAAACCCTGTCGCTCGGCGTAAGTCAGATCTTTGCCTGACTCGACAACTTCCCGAATGAAATCAGAGAGTTTGGAGGCGTAATAAAGTATGTTCACCGCTCTCTTGCTCCGAGCGAGAAGCCTTGCTGAACTGACAGCGACTTCGTACGGGTCCCGGGAGGCGATGGCTTCTTCAAACTGCTCTTTTTGCCGAGATAGACCTGTGCCTACAATCTCCGCCAGACTTCGTCCTCTTCGCCCGCCCATGTTTAAACCCTATCCGAAATCGCTGAAAGTTGATCGTTGAACTGCTTTTCCCACTGATTGCAGCGAATGATGACCCCGAAAATCACAAGAATGCAGCTTAAAGGCAACAGGGTGACCAATAATTCAATCGGAATATGAAACGCCCCCAGTAATACTTGGTCGTTCGCTGTTGTGAACAGCGAGACTGTGCCGGTTGCGAACATGCACCCAGTCAAGCATAGTGTGAAAAAATACTTGCGCGAACAGAGGCCCCCCAGATGTTTGGAAATGTCCCCTAGTTGATTAAACAACCCAGTCAATTCCACGTCCTCCACCGTCTTCAGCTTGCCGGAGTTCATCATGGCTGTAACGGCAGCGAGGCGATCTGTAGGGTTTGTTGATCTAAGGAACCGTTGGAAGTCCGTTTTCCGAATTCCAGTTTTTTCGACGAACTTGTCCATGAGGTCTATGGAATCACGGTTGAAGTTACGGATTTGGTCACTCCAGCCCAGAAGAGTTATCAGCAACGCGAGTCCACTGCCCAATAGGAAGAGCGCCAGCTCGGAGAAGGCTTTTCTTTCAGTATCCTTCGTTCTTTGATGTGCAGCGTCTCCTGGGCCCCCCTCTACACTATTTGTCTTTGTCGGAGCCGGAGAGGCTGCTGGGCTTCGTGGTTCCTGCATCTTGGGCGTTGAGGATGGGAGACATGGTTGTACAGCAAGAATAAGGACAAGTAACAGATAGACTGAGCGAAGCGCAGACATCTCAATCTCTCTTGGCTTGTACACTATGCTACCGTTGTGGGCCGGCGTCAATACTATTTTCGTAAGCGGGTAGCGCACACCTCGCGCTTGAGGTCTGCGGCTCTTCGTGGAAAGCACGCTCGTCCTGCGGTAGTCTCCTTCCACGTCCCGGCTCCGACTTCCCTTTCTCCCAGGCTGGCGCTGGGCCTATGCCCCCGCGGCCCGGCCGTGGCGGAGGCTGCGGTTTGCGCTTGTAGGGGAGGGCTCTTGCGGCCCTCCCGTCGGTCGTTTTCTCGGGAGCACCGTAAAGGTGCTCCCCTACGCCACACGCTTCACCGCACTCGCCCGCGAATCATACGTCCCCGCGTCGTGCGCCTTTAGCGTTCTCAGTATCATCCCGGCCAGTGGCAATTCATCACGAGCAGCCCTGTACCACATAGTGCAGGGCCAGCACTTACCGCCGGACGAGGCTGTGTGAGAAGAAAAAAGCCGCAGCCTTAGCGAACGCGGGTGCGCTACCTGCTCCAGCAAGGTGAAAGCGAGAGCTGTGTAGGCGAGCTTCCGAGGCTAGGAGATGCCCGCCAGGGATGCCCCACTTGAAGGCTCCACCCGGACAAATGAGAAAAATGGGACCAGTCAGACTGGTGAGACGATGTCTCTTATCTGATTGATTTCAGGCGAGATGCTTTTCGAGAATCCAGTTCAGAGGGCAATCGGCAAGCGGGCAATGCCCCCTTTTTGCCCCGCTGGGTAATTACTCCTCGCCCAGCGAAATACCCAAGGTCAGGAATTGCGCCCTCCGCTAGGCGTAAATCCCGCGCAGTTTGACGGTGAAGGCCACGCGGTCGATGGCGAGCATATAGGCAGCGATGCGGTTGTTGACGCCGTGCTTCTCGCCGTAACGCACCACGTCATTGAACGCTGCCACCATGATGTGGTTCAGGCGTTCGTTTACCATCCCTTCGGTCCAGAAGTAGCCTTGCCGGTCCTGCACCCACTCAAAGTAGGAAACCGTCACACCGCCGGCATTGGCCAGGATATCGGGGATAACGAAGACGCCGCGCTCGAACAGGATGTCGTCGGCGGGCGCCGTGGTGGGGCTGTTAGCCCCCTCCGTCAGGATGCGGGCCTTGATGCGGTTGGCGTTCGCGCTGGTGATGACACTCTCCGTGGCTGCCGGCAGCAGGACTTCGGTGTCCTGCTCCAGAATCTCCATGTTTCCGATGCGCTCCCCGCCCGGGAAGCCCTGGACGGTCTTGCT
>JALHUF010000077.1 GCA_022866195.1 Terriglobia bacterium | reverse complement strand
AGTTTGCCGGCTGAACCGCGACCACCCGGGATAACTCCCGCTGCGCTGACTCGTATTTATCGGCACGCATGTACGCGATGCCGAGATTGAAGCGCACGGCATATTGCTTTGGATCAATCCTGAGGGCGTCATGGAAACACTTGACCGCGCGCTCCTGCTGTCCCAGTTGGGAATACACCAGCCCCAGATTCGACAGCACGTCCACGCGTTGCGGAGCAAGTCTTAGAGCTGTCTCATAGGCCTGACGTGCCCCCTCCCAGTCACCCTTCTGTTGCAGTTCAACACCATGCGTGAAGGCCTTCTGGGCCTGGCTGGCCGTCGTCTGTGCGCTTGTCGCTGTGTTAGCCCCAAGCACAGCGATGGCGATGAGCGTCAGTGCCGCAAAGCTTCTCAAGAGAAAACTCCAGGTAAAGCGGAACTAGGAGTCTAGGAACGCTTGATCCGGAGAGCGATATCCACCGCGTGCGTCGGAGTTGTAAACGTCCGGTTGCCACCTTGGTGGATGAAGGCCTCACTGCCCAGCACCGCGCCCGAGGATGGGTCAACCCAATCCGCTTTGTAGGTGCCACCGGGCAGCTCCAGCTCAAGGTGCTCAACATAACTTCCGGGCGCGACAATATACGAGCCGGTGTCTCCTCTTTTGGGCTTGCTGTGGTGGTGATACAAGGCATACTGTTTCCCAGTTTCACTGATTCCCCGGCAGTAGGCCCCCGTGGGGATCCCGTTGACAACGAAGTCGTGCTCCGGGCTCATCTTGATGAAGTCGAAGCTGTAAATGAAGTCCTTCAGGCTCTTGAGTGCGCCTACGATCTGGGCGTTGTCCGGCGTCTTACCGGCAGGATCCGCCGCCGTATATCGTCCGTTCAAGTGATTGAAACTCCCCCCGCCTCCCACGATGAACTCCCAGGCTTCGACCCGGCAGTCAGCAATTGCATGGCCTTTATACCAGAGGGGGTACCAGTCCGTCTCGTTGAACTCGATCGGTTTGTTGTGTCCGTATTCAAGCTCGAGACCCTTCATACCTCCCATCTGGAACCCCGCCTGCCATATATATTGGGTAACGATGACTGACACCTTCGGATTTCCGGACAAATCCAAGGGCCCTCCCACGGGGCCTTCCACTTGCACCGCAACCAGGTGCTTCTTGGGAAGGTTCCTTTCGGCATCGGTTACCACGTCCACGAGATGGCTAACCCATGCGCCTGCTTCCGCCAAGGGCGTAGGAGGCGTGCCGATGTCAGGCGCCTCGTCGCATATTTCCAGGATGACGTTGTCATACGAGTTGACTTCCTGGGTGATCTTGCGCACATAGTCACTCTCTCGCTGTACCACATTCGGGTGTTTCAGCGTCTGGGCATCCTGATAATCACACTTGCCCACGCCTTGTATGTTGTTCTCGTAGTACAAGGGAGAGATGGGCCACGTGTCCGAGTATTGTGCGTTGAAGAAACAGATCTCCACCACAATGCCTCGCTCGCCCGCTTTGGCCACGAAGTCCTTCAGGCGGGCGAAATATGCCGGGTCCCATTTGTCGAGGTCGAACTTGTTGCCGCCGTGCAAGTAACCCGCCACGTTACTTTTTGCCCACGGCACGATTAGACTTTGCGGTTTCGGACCCAGTGGGTTGCCCTCAATAAACTTCCCTATCGGTTCGAACATCGCGCCCGCATAGATGCGCGTGTAATTGAGTCCGTATGCCTTGAGCGCGTCCAGGTAGGTGACATAGTCGAAGTCTTTGTTGATGACCGCCCCGTAGTGCTCAGCGGAAGTAATCAGGATGGTCGGCTGGCCGTTGAAAAGATAATAGTGAGGATTAGCAGGATGGAGCTTGATCGGCTCGGCATACGCGCGGGCCAGGAAAAGGACGCATACAAAAGCCAGACACGCTATTCTCTTCCACATGCCACTATTCTCCTCGTCGGTGTTTCGTCGGCTCATGCTACCTGACAAATCGTGAAGCGCAACGCGGCACATCTGCCACGGAGGGGTGCCAGCTTGCCTCCGCCAGACGCAACGCCGCCGGTCTGCAAACTAGACACAAAAGAGATTGCCTCCAGAATGCCGGCGCGAGCCCGCAGTCCCTAAGTGCGTCTGATCCGCAGCGCAATGTCCACCGAATGCTTCGGAGTTGTCAGTGTCCGCGTGCCTCCTTTATGGGCGAACGATTCCGTGCCCACCTCTGTCCCCGAAGCAGGATCAACCCAATCCGCCCGATATTTGCCGGCAGGGAGCTTGAGCACCAGTTTCTCAAGGTACTTTCCGGGGGTTACCGTGTAGTAGTCTTCCTTTCTTCCGCCCGTACTGTGGTGCAGATACAGGGCATACTGTTTTCCGGGCTGACTGATGGCTCTACAGAAGGCTCCCGAGGGCACTCCGCCGACGATGAAACTCTTATCCGGGCGCATTTTGACGAAGTCAAAGCTGTAAATGAAGTCTTTCAGGTTCTTGAGTGCGCCCAGGACCTGGGCGTTGTCGGGCGTCTTCCCAGCGGGATTTTCAACAGTGAACACTCCGTTCAACTGGTTGAAGCCGGCTCCGCCCCCCACGATGAACTCCCAAGCCTCGACCCGGGAAGCCCCCACCTTGTCGCCTTTGTACCAGAAAGGATAATAGGCCGTCTCGTTGAATTCGATCGGCTTGTTGCGCCCGTACATGAGGTCGAGACCTTCCATTCCTCCCATCTGCTCCATGTACGATTCCCAGACGTACTGCGTCACGATCAGCGAAACGTCCGGATGGGCTGAAAAATCACAGGGCCCGCCCACCGGGCCTTCCAGTTGTTGGGCAATAAGATGTTTCTGGGGAAGGCTGCTTTCGGTATTCTTGATCACCTCCACGAAGTGCCCCACCCAAGGACCCGCCAATTCAATGGGTGTGCCGGTAAGAAATGGCTCGTCGCAGATCTCCAGGATGACGTTGTCGAAGGAATTGACCTCCTGCGTGATCTTGCGAACGTGGTCTTCCTCCCGCCGCACCAGGTCCGGGTGCTTCAACGTCTGCGCGTCCCGATAGTCACACTTCCCCACGCCTTGAATGTTGTTCTCGTAATACAACGGCGAGAGCGGCCACGTATCCGAGTACTGCGCATTGAAGAAACAGATCTCCACCACAATGCCGCGCTCAGCAGCCTTGGAGATGAAATCCTTCAGACGCGCGAAATACTCCGGATTCCACTGATCGAGGTCAAACTTGTTGCCGCAGAACAGATACCCGGGCTCCTTGCTGCGCGCCCAGGGAAGAATTAGATCCCACGGCCTTGGACCCAGGGTGTTGCCGTTTCCGAATTTCCCCTGCGGCTCGATCATGAAGCCCGGATAAATTCGGGTGTAGTTCAGCCCGTAAGACTTCAGCGCATCCAGGTAAGCGACGTAATCGAAGCCCTTGTTGATCACTGCACCGTAGTGTTCGGCTGAAGTAATCAGCAACGTCGCTCGGCCATTGAACAGGAAATAATGGGGATTGGCAGGATGGACCCTGATCGACTCAGCATGCGCCTGGATGGCAAACAAGAACAAAACGATGCTTAAGACACTTTTTGCCCTGAACATGACGCCTCTCCTCCGTGAGATTGTCCTGCCCGCGGCCCTTTCGTACTCAGCGGCCTGGCCCGCAACTGAGGTTGCCAACATCGTCGCGATTGACTAGCTGCGCTTGATCCGCAGCGCGATGTCGACGGCGTGTTTAGGCGTAACGAGAGTCCGGTTGCCTCCCTGGTGGGTGAAAGCCTCCGTCTCTACTACTGACCCGGAGGCCGGGTCAATCCAGTCGGCCCTGTAACTGCCAGCTGGCAAGTCCAACACGAGTCTCTCCACGTAATTTCCGGGCACAACCGTGTAACTACTGTGCTTCTCACGAGTGCTATGGTGGAGATACAAGGCGTATTGTTTCCCTGGTTCGCTGATGCTTCGCGCGAAAGCGTTAGCTGGCAGACCGCCCACGATGAATTTCTTGTCCTGATGCATCTTGATAAAGTCGAAGCTGTACATGAACTCTTTCAGGTTCTTCAGCGCAGTGAGGATTTGCGCATTATCGGGTGTCTTTCCGGCAGGATTCTCGACGGTGAACACGCCGTTCAAGTGGTTGAACCCGGCGCCGCCGCCTATCATAAATTCCCACGCCTCAACCCGCGAAGCTGCGACCTTGTCGCCCTTATACCAGAAGGGATAGTACTCAGTTTCGTTGAATTCAATCGGTTTGTTGTGCTCGTACAGGAAATCAAGTCCCTTCATCCCCCCTATGTGAAACCCGTCGGGCCAAACGTACTGCGTCACAATTAGGGAGAGATTGGGGTTGCCCGAGAAATCGAAGATTCCACCGACGTCGCCTTCCACCTGCTGCGCCACCAGGTGCTTCTTGGGCAGGCTAGCGTCGGTTTTGTTGACCAGTTCGAGCAGATGGGCAACCCAGGGAGCGGATTCCTCGATCCCGGTGCCGATGTCCGGCGCCTCATCGCATATTTCGAGAATAACGTTGTCAAACCCGTTCACTTCCTCGGTGATTTTGCGAACGTAGTCTTCCTCCCGGCGCACCAGGTCCGGGTGCTTCAACGTCTGCGCGTCCCGGTAATCGCACTTTCCCACGCCTTGAATGTTGTTCTCGTAATACAACGGCGAAAGCGGCCACGTGTCCGAGTACTGCGCATTGAAGAAACAGATCTCCACCACAATGCCGCGCTCAGCAGCCTT
>JALHUF010000704.1 GCA_022866195.1 Terriglobia bacterium | reverse complement strand
GGTCCGGCAAGTTGAAGGGGAGATTCTCAAAATCGGAAATGAGCCTTTAAGAATGTCCTGCCCAAATAGGACAGATGCGGCAGCTGAAATTTAACGGCTACTTTTTCTACCAATCCGGGATTTCAATTAGTAAATGCCCGTGGAAACCATGCGACAGAGCTTACTGATTCTTGGTGCAGTTTTGCTCACCGTTTGCGGAGTTGACCGTAGTCGGAGGCCGCCGATGGACGCGAAACAAGTCCAGGCGAAAGTCGAAGAGTTGGTCAAGACTGAATGGGAGAGAATCCCGAAGCCGCTGCCGCCGGGTGCCGACAGCCCAGGCTCACCAAGCTGGATAGGCTGGACTTACCGGATCTCGCCGCCCTTCCCCGGGGCCTGGCCCCCGGATGGGAAAGGGATCGTCTACTACTACGCTTATGCCACCGGATTTCAGCCCGCCGCCCTGGCAGATGCCGAACGCCTTGGGCCCGTGTGGGCGCGCGTGCAAGTGGATGCCGCAGGCCAGGAGGCGCCGCAACTCGAGGTGCTGGCCAAAGAAATCAAGGTGGTGGGCACGATCGGAGTCCGGCCCCTCACCAAAGAAGAGATCGCGGTTTACGACACCGGTGAGGCGGTGGCAGCGCAGGTCTATGAGGCATCAAGGAGGACCGACGCCAAAGCCCTCGATGCTGCCTCCGCAAGAAAATACTATTGCGCCTGGAGCAAGGACTCGGGCGTGGGCGAGCACATCCGGAAATATCAGCCGGAGTTTTTCCGCTGGCTGGGCTGCTAGCTCGCTCCTCGGCTAGTCCTCTCCTTTGCGCCCGGTGAACCCTGGCACCCAACGGGGTACGGCCCGGCAATACGTCTCGTAGGCCGCTCCGAACTTCTTCTTCAAAGTGGGTTCTTCGTAGAAAATCACGAAGAGATGGCAAGCTAGCCAAGCAAGAAGGAAATAGACCACCAGCCTGTAAGACTGGAAAAGGATCGCTTCTCCGCCCAATACCAGTCCCACCCCGATATACATGGGATTTCGCACAAAGCGATACAGGCCTGTCGCCACCAGCACCTTGGGAGGGTCGATGGGCGCCGGCGTCGCTCGGCCCACGAAGGCAAAATCCCACGCGCAGCGAAGATAGCAGGCTGCCCCCAGGACGATAGGAAACACGCCAGCATACCTGAAGCCCCCCAGCTCGAATTGCGCCCGCGGCCCTGACAATAGATACGGCGCCCCCACGGTGACGAATCCAGGGGCCACAATCGTGAATATCACTGTCTTGAGGACCGCCGCTTGGGTGGGAGACATCGGTTCGCCCGCTCCCTGGTCAATAGTAACCTATCGTCCAAGAAGATGGGTAGCGAGGAGGGACGCGTCACGTTGGGGACGGGACGCGCTCCACGCTCCGCGAGGAATTTGTGGTTGAGCGCGAAAAGACGCGGGAACTTTGGGGAAAGGCCCTGCGGCAGACGGCTTCCTGCCGACTGCCGACTACCTGCCTCAAGGTGCTGGTCAAGGTGGGCGCCTCCAGCGTCTGCACGGTGCCGGCGCATGCCGCAAACAGCCACAAGTCGAGCGATGCGCAAAGAAGGTGTCTTTGCCATGAAGGAGGTCGCGGGGCTCGAAGATTTGCCTGGCCACATTCAGGCCGCCGCCAGGCTCATTGGGCGTGAATAGCCTCGGCTTTCGATTTCCGGCTGATGCGCAGAGCTTCCCGGGCCAGCTCTTCCGGAGGCGTGAGGACAGCCTGGAATGCCCCGTCAATGGTAATCGGAACGAGAGTCACTTCGGTGATTTGCTTGTCAGTCAGTTTGACTTTCAGCATGGCGCCCCGGCGAGTGCCGGGCGCCTTCTGGTCAAAAACAAAATTGCCCAGGCTGTAGGCAATCCAGCGCCCCCGATATTGTTCAAGGGGTTGAACGACGTGCGGATGGCCGCCCACGACGAGGTCGGCGCCGGCATCAATCATCTGGTGGGCGATCTCCACCTGGTTGCGCTGCGGCTGCGGGGCGTACTCGGTTCCCCAGTGCAAGCTCACAATCACCAAGTCGGCCAGGGGCCGGGCAAAGCGGATGTCGGCTAGCACGCGGTCGAGTTCCAGCCATGCGACCCCGGGCTTGTCGGGGGCGGCGATGGCAGCCTTCGGCTCCACGTTCACATAGGCCAAGAAGGCGAGTTTCAGGCCCGCCAGATTGACCAGTTGAGGATAGTGCGCCTCCAGGTCATTTGCCCCCGCGCCCACAGGTGCAATCCCCGTCTCGCGCAGGCGTCGCAAGGTGTCCAGCAACGCCGGCGGGTCCCAGTCATACATGTGGTTGTTGGCCACCGACATGACGTCGAATCCCGCGAGCTTCAGGCCCTCGATGGCTTTGGGGGCCGCGCGAAAGGAATAGAGGTGATGCCGGTTGCGCCCGAGATCCGAGACCGGACATTCAAGGTTGCCGAAGGTCAGGTCGGCAGCGGAAAGCAGCGAGGCGATTTCACGAAAGGGAAAGGTCCAGTCGCCCTCCGCTTGCATCTTCGCCCCGACACCGCGGGAGAGCATCACGTCACCGACGAACAACAGGGTGTGCTCCTGCGGGGCCGCAGGTGTTTGCTGGGCGCAGGCCACGGACGCCAGAAGCAAGAGCCCACCGAGAGTTACTCCTGCTCGCGGTGTGGAACGAGTCCCAAACATCCTCCACCCCTTTGCGCAACGGGGTCCCCCGCCGGGCGCTCGGCGCTCCCGGCCTCCCCTACCAGCGGCGCACAACCCAACGATCTCCCAAGCTACTTCAGGTTTTCCGGAATCAGGTATTCTACCAAAACCAGATCGTGCCACTCGTTGCCCAGCTTGCCGTGTTTCTCGTGGACGCCTACTTCTTTCCAGCCCATCAACTGGCAGAGTTTGCGGGCGGGCTGGTTATCGGCCATGACGCGCCCCACCAATTTGTAGTAACCCTTTTCGCGTGCCACGCCCTGCATGGCCTTCATCAATTCCGGGCCTACCCCGTGGCCGCGCAAGCTGCGATCGATATAGATGGAAAGTTCGGCGATGCCGTCGTAACAGTGGCGCGGGCTGTAGGGCGTGAGCGAGGACCAGCCCATCAGCGTGTGCTTGACTTCCGCCACCAGCACCGGGTACCTCTCCGGCCTCGCCACCAGCCACAAGTAGCGCTCCTCGGGCGTCACGTAGGCATTCTCAAACGTTGCCGCGCGATCCTGGACGCCCTGGTTGTAAATGCGCGCAATCTCCCTGGCGTCATCCACTCGCGCCGGCCGGATGTTCAACGGGCCACTCCACTCCGTCATTGATCACCTGCCAACCCTCGGATTAGACTGCAAGCTACGATTCTAGCGGGGGTGCCGACGAAGAGCAACTATGACTCCTGACTGCATGGGCCTTCTGGCATAACGTCGGCGCGGCTGGCTCGATCCATCAGGACTCTCGGCTGCCGACGCCCGGCCCCGGGTCACGGCGCAGAGCTTTTTCCGCACCGCATAGGTTCTGCACGGAAGCGCGATCTGCCGCCGCGAGGTGCTTGACACCCGGGCCAAAGCAGGCTAGAGTAGTAGGCGAATAAAAGGCGAAGACGGTGCCCAACCCTTTGCCGGGCCAAATCCGCGTCGGGCCGGCGGGATGGTCGTATCCCGACTGGGAAGGCATTGTTTACCCGCGCCCCAAGCCCCGCGATTTCCACGAGGCCGAATACCTGGCACAGTTCTTTGACACGATCGAAATCAACACCACCTTTTACAGCCCGCCCAGCGTCCAGATGGCGAAGGGGTGGGCGCGCCGGGTGGCCCACAATCCGAACTTCAAGTTCACGGCCAAGCTCTGGCAACGCTTCACCCACGAGCGGAACGCGAACCGGCAAGCCGAGAAGATCTTCAAGGAAGGCCTGGCGCCCCTCCGGGAAGCAGGCCGGCTCGGTGCCCTGCTCTTGCAGTTTCCCTGGTCGTTCAAGAACACGCGGGAAAACCGCGAGTACCTGGGCGGGCTGGTGGTGGAATTCATGGAGTATCCGCTGGTGCTGGAAGTGCGCCACAACTCCTGGAACGAGCCGGAAACGTTTCGGATGCTCGCCGAGTTGGGCGTGGGCTTCTGCAACATCGACCAGCCGGTCATCGGGCGCTCGCTCGGGCCCAGCGACCGCTCCACCGCCTCCGTGGGATATGTCCGGCTGCACGGGCGCAACTATGAGCACTGGTTCACGGCCGAGGACCGGCCGGAAGAGCGTTACAACTATCTCTACAGCATGGAAGAGCTGGAGCCCTGGGCGCAAAGGATCAGGAATATCGCCGAGCGCAGCGACGTCACCTACGTGATCACCAACAACCATTTCCAGGGCAAAGCGATCGCCAATGCCCTCCAGTTGATCAACCTCCTGTCTCACCAACCTGTCCACCTACCGGAAACGTTGCTGGCGCGCTACCCGGAACTGGAGAAGATCATCGAGCCCGGAAGCGTTACCCTGCCGCCCCGGCAGACTGACCTGGTTTTTGAAGCCTCGGCCCCGCGAAAGAAGGATGCCTGAGACCCGAGGGTGAATCGGTCGCCGTAACCGGCGCGCCGATTCCGGGGAGCGTCCGCCTGCCGCCTGCAGGAAAGGCTTGATTTTGTCTTCAGCCATGCCTAGACTCTACACAGCTAGAAAGGAAATTCCCGCGAAGCTGAGTAAGGATGCGCGAAGCCAATCGCCGTCGCACTGAGCGCTTGCTTCTGACCTTCC
>JALHUF010000703.1 GCA_022866195.1 Terriglobia bacterium | reverse complement strand
GGGGAGCTTCCGCTGTAGGCCCCAAGCTTCCCGCAAAGGGTCGTTGCCATCGTCCGCAATTCCGCTAAAATGGGCCGTCCTAGTGGGCAGTGTACTTTTCCGCGTCGAGATCCTCAATGCGCATCGGAGTGGACACGGGCGGCACGTTTACCGACTGCGTCATTCTGGAAGATTCGCAGGCCAAAATCCTGAAAGTCTTTTCCACGCCCGACGATGCCGCGCGCGCCATCCTCGACGGCGTGCGCCAACTGCTTCCGGAAGAGCCGCGCCTCCCGGTCGATATCATCCACGGAACCACCATCGGCACGAACAGCCTGCTCGAACGGCGCGGTGCACGCGTGGCACTGATCACGACCGCCGGCTTTGAAGATCTGCTCGAAATCGGTCGCCAAGCCCGCCCGCGCCTTTACGATCTAGATGTTCGCCGCGATCCTCCCCTGGTCCCGCGGGCCCTCCGCTTCGGAGTAAAGGAACGGACTGGGGCAAACGGAAAGACCCTTGACCATCCTTCTCCCCGGGAGGTCGGGCGTCTGGCGGAACGCGTCCAGCGGTCGGGAGCAGAGTCCGTCGCGCTCTGCTTTCTCTTCGCGTTCGCCAATCCTGCAAACGAGCGGCTTGTCGCCCGAAGTCTGCGCCAGCGCGGCATTTCGGTTTCGGCTTCGCATGAAATCCTGCCGGAGTTTCGCGAATACGAGCGGCTGGCCACGGTGGTCATCAATGCCTTCTTGGTTCCACGCATGGGCACCTACCTTACCCGGCTCCAGCAGGAAGTGGCTGGCGAAGGCCTTCATGCTCTGGCTACGCTGCGCAACGGTGCGCCAAGTGCGGGTGGGGTGGATATCGAGCCTCTTCCCTACCAGAGGCGGGGGGGGCAGGTGTACGTTATGCAGTCGAGCGGCGGGATTACCCCGGCGTCGCGCGCCGCTCGCGAGCCGGTCCGCACGTTGCTCTCCGGACCCGCGGGCGGGGGAGTGGCCGCCGCGTGGCTTGCAGCGCGATTGAAAATCCCGCGTGCCCTCAGCTTTGATATGGGAGGCACCTCGACGGACGTTTGCCTCATCGAAGGCCGCCCGCGCGTGACCAGCGAAACCACATTGGGCGGCTTGCCCATTGCTGTACCGGTGCTGGATGTTCATTCTGTGGGCGCGGGAGGAGGGTCGCTCGCCCGCCTCGACGCCGGAGGCGCATTGCGCGTCGGGCCGGAAAGCGCTGGCGCCACACCGGGGCCCATCTGCTACGACCGGGGAGGCACGCTCCCCACGGTAACCGACGCCAATCTGCTCCTGGGCCACCTCGATCCGGATCATTTCCTGGGCGGAACATTTCAACTGGGTGCCGACGCGGTCGAGAAACGCTTCGCCGAATTCCTGCGCCGCCACAAGGCGACTGGTTCCGTAAGCCTGAGCTTCAAGACTCCGCTGGACCTGGCGCGTGGGATCGTAGCGGTCTCGAACGCCAACATGGAAAAGGCCCTGCGCGTGATCTCCGTTGAGCGAGGGCACGATCCGCGCGAGTTCACCCTTATCTGCTTCGGCGGTGCGGGCGGATTGCACGCCGCGGACCTCGCCCGCTCCCTCGGCCTGGAGCGAGTCATCGTGCCGCCTAATCCCGGAGCGTTTTCCGCGCTGGGGATCCTGCTCGCCGATGTAGTCAAGGACACCTCGCGGTCCGTGCTGCTGCCCGTCCCCGTGACGAACTCCGCGCGCTCCCCGGAATTCCAGAAGCTCTATCGGGAAATCACGCGTCAGTTCGCTCAGCTTGAGCAGAAGGGGCGGCAGGAGCTGGCCCAGGACCATTTCCCCGCGCGATTGGCGCGGGCTGAACGGCGGCTTGATGTCCGCTATGTGGGGCAAGCCTACGAGCTTTCAGTTCCCTTCACTGCGACGTTTCCGCGCCACTTCCACCGCGCACACGAGAGGGCTTATGGCTACGCGGACCGCGGCCGACCACTGGAAATCGTGAATCTACGCTTGCGGCTGGTGGTCGCCACACCCAAACCGCTGATCCGCCCGCGGCCGGCCAGCACGCCAACCGATGCAGGCGCCGCGATGGTGAGGCGGAAGCCGGTCTGGTTTGAGAATCGCTTCTGGAGAACGCCGTTCTACGCTCGCGAGCACTTACGACCGGTAGCCCGCCTCACCGGGCCGGCCGTAGTCGTCGAATACAGCTCGACCACTGTTGTCCCACCCGATTTCGAATGTCGTGTGGATGGATACCTGAACCTGGTGTTGTCACATCATGCGCGTTGACGCGGCGGAACTTGAAATCTTCAAGAACCTCTTCCATTCGGTGGCGGAAGAGATGGGTGCAGCGCTGCGGCGTTCTGCCTTCTCCCCCAACATCAAAGAGCGCCGCGATTATTCTTGTGCCGTGTTCGACGGGCAGGGGCGCGTGGTGGCGATGGGCGACCACATGCCGGTCCACCTCGGCTCGATGCCCATGTCCGTGGCGGCTGCGATTGCCGCTCTTGAGCTTGGCCCGGGCGACATCGCCATGCTGAACGATCCCTACGCAGGCGGAACGCACCTGCCCGACATCACGCTCGTCATGCCGGTTTTCGCTGGCAAAGCC
>JALHUF010000702.1 GCA_022866195.1 Terriglobia bacterium | reverse complement strand
TACCAGGACCATGTGTTCCGTGGCTTTGCCAGATCGCTGCTGCCGCTCTTCATGATCGACGACTGCGGGACCATCATCGGCAAGACCTCCACCATCTACTACCTCGGCGCCGAAGGTTTCACCGACTCTTGGATTCTGAACATCATGCGCGGCGCCCACTCGCCGATCCTTTATGGCGACCTGCGGCTTCTCTCCGAGAATGACAAGAGACTCCTGGCAGCCTCGCTCCGGTTTCTGCGCGCATACGGGAAGGTTCTCGCCCGCACGCAACCGATCCTGGGCATCCCAGGGAAGAGCGAGGTTTACGGTTATCTTGCCCAGGACGATGACCTGGCCTTTGTGACCCTGGTCAATCCCAACCTGTATCCGCAGTCGTTCTCCCTTGCGTCGCCGACGGCAATTCTCTCGCCCGCGTTCCGAAAACTGGTCTTCTCGAATGACGGCCAGGCCAGGGAAGAGGTCCGGCCGGTGAACGGTGTTCTTAGCGGTAAGCTGATTCCCGGAGAGATTCGCATCTACGCACTTGGGACGCGGGAAAAGGTCTCGCCCCTTTCTCTCCCGCCCGCGCCTACGCGGGAGTATCACGAGGTAACTCCGATCGCCGACCCCTTCGCCGGAAGAAAGGAAGCGCAGTTGAAGATTGCGCCGCAGCAAGCAGGGAAGACGCTGGCGGTGATCATCCAATACCAGAAGGGTGGGGAGCCGGATCGCTCCTACGACCGGCCGCAGGAAGTCATGAAAGTCACGGGCGAGACTGCCACTGGGCCCATCCGATTTTCATCCATTCCCCGGGAGGGCACCGACATCTGGTCGAAGTGCTCCTGGGCAGTCTTCAAGCATAAGGTCACGCCCGCTGAGATCAACCAGACGCTCCACTTGAGGCTGGTCGGCGACCCGCCGGCGGGAACCACGTGGACGGTGCAAGCCCTGTGGCTGAAGTAGGCCGGCCGTGCCAAGGCTTCTGGCAAGGACTTGTCCCGAGAGGTTCGGCAACGATAAGGAATCTGGCGCCGCTCGCCTGTATAATCGCTCGCGTGCCGCAAGGGGTAACAGGGGATGTTTCAGGGCGGCTCGTTTAGCGAGTTCGACACAGGACAGAGAGGTGAGACATTACGATGGCCCAGCGCATGGTGAAATGTGTGTTGTTGAAGAAGGAGCTTCCTGGTCTTGAGGAGCCGCCCTGGCCGGGCGAACTGGGAAAGCGGATTTACGAGAACGTTTCCCAAGAGGCTTGGAATCTCTGGGTCGACCGCCTGCGGATACTCATCAACGAGTACCGCTTAAGCCCCGCCCGCAAGGAACACCAGGAAATCATCGCGCAACAGATGGAACAGTTCTTTTTCGGCGGAGAAACAGTCCTCCCTCCCGGCTACGTCCCGGAAAAGAAATAATGTAGCCACGGCAAAAGCCCTTCTTGCCGTGGGTTCTTTCGTGGGAGGGCATCAACAGCCCACGGCACGGAGAGCCGTGGCGTGGCTACCTGCTCACTCGCCCCTGACGGGGCTGGCCGCGCCTCCCTTGCGGCAGGCTACTTACAGTTCTCGCGGGTGATGGGGCCGCCCGGCGTGCTCAGCGTATAGGCATACACGCAATTGCCGCCCAGTTCGGAATAGACGTATATCTTCTTCTGGTTCGGGTAATAGACCGTCAATTGGCTACCCCAAACATATGCCACCGGAGGAGGGCCGGTATCAGCCTGCTCAGCGCGGCCGCGGCTTGAGGAAGATCCGGCGAGAATGGCGAGAAGCAAGCCGAGGGCAAGTAGGATAACGGGTCGAGAGTTCTTCATATTTCCTCCTGTTTCTGCAGTCTCAGCGCCATTCATTCTATGACTCTCTGGCACGGGATGCATGCAGGTTGATTTTTGCGCAGGCACTTCGTAACATGGCGCTTCGCATCAGAGGGAGGTCACCAGTGCGAATCCGTCTGAGGTTGCTCGCGGTGGGAGTGGTCGTGCTGGCCGGCACTCTCGCGCTTGCCGGTGCAGAAAAGCCCGACGGCGCGGCGCTCTTCGCGAAGCGTTGCGCCGCCTGCCACGGCCTGGACGGCAAGGGTTTGTCGGAAAAGAAGACGCCGGATTTCACCGATCCGAAGTGGCAGGCCTCCTTTAAGGCCGCGGACTATGTAGTGAAGCTCAAGGAGCGTCGGGACCGCGCCAACCCGCCGGCCTCCGTGGTGGGGCTGAAGGACGAGGAAATCCAGGCAATCGTGACGTACATTCGCACCCTGAGCAGCAAGAAGAAATAGATGCCCGATATCTTCCGAGTTGTTTTCTATGCTGCATCGCCGGCTGCCAATCCAAAACGAGGAGAGAGCCATGGATAAAGTCCGAGTGGGAATCATCGGTGGAGGCTTTGTCTCGGAGATCCACGCCGAAGCCTTCCAGGAAGTGCCGGAGGCGGAGCTGGTGGCCGTCTGCAATGTGGACAAGTCCGCCTTGGAGCAATTCGCGCGCAAGTGGAAGATCCCGACCACCGCCACCGACTACCGGAAGATTCTCGACCGGAAGGATGTGGACGTGATCGTGCTGGGCATCCCCAACTACCTGCACCGCGAAGTGACGGTGGCCGCGGCGAAGGCGGGGAAGCACATCATCACGGAAAAGCCGTTGTGCCACACGCTGGAGGACGCCGACGCGATGGTCCAGGCGTGCAAGAAGCACAAGGTGAAGTTGATGTACGCGGAGACCATCTGCTTTTCCCCGAAGTATGTCCGGGCGAAGAAGTTGGTGGAGGAAGGCGCCATCGGGAAGCTCTACATGATCAAGCAGGGCGAGAAGCACAGCGGCCCGCACTCGGACTGGTTCTACGACGTCAAGCTTTCGGGCGGCGGTGCCATCATGGACATGGGCTGCCATGGCATCGAGTGGGCGCGCTGGATGTTTGGGAAGCCGAAGCCCAAGAGTGTCTTCGCCCACTGCCAGCGCGTCCTCCACACTAACCGCACCAAAGGCGAAGATAATTCCGTCATCATCCTGGAATTCGAAGGGGGCGGCATCGCCGTAATCGAGGATTGCTGGGCCCGCCACGGCGGCATGGACGACCGCATCGAGCTCTACGGCACCGACGGAGTCATTTACTGCGACCTGCTCCACGGCAGCTCGATGGAAACCTACAGCCTGAAGGGTTACGGCTACGCCGTCGAAAAGGCCGGCGAAACCAAGGGCTGGACGTTCACCGTGTTTGAAGAAGCCCACCTCTACGGCTTCCCGCACGAAATGCGCCACTTCATCCAGTGCATTCTGAACGACCAGACGCCGCAGGAAACCGGCGAAGACGGTCGGGCCACGCTCGAGATCATTTACGCGGCCTACGAGTCGGCCGGAACGGGGAAGAAAATCACCTGGCCCTATAAGCCGAAAAACCCGGACGACATCCCGGTGAACCTCTGGCTGAAAGCCTGAGCCGCTGATGGATCCCATCGTTGAACTTCGCGGCGTGAGCAAGCGCTACGGCGCGCAGGTAGCGCTGGAAGAGTTCTCGCTCGCGGTGCGGCGCGGCGAGTTCCTGACGCTGCTGGGTCCCAGCGGCAGCGGCAAGACAACCATCCTTCGCCTGGTGGCGGGCTTTGAGCAGCCGCACGCGGGGCAGGTTTTAATTGACGGGCGAGATGCCGCGGACCTTCCCCCGTACCGCCGCAACGTCAACACGGTTTTCCAGCATTACGCGCTCTTTCCGCACCTCGACGTCTTTGGCAACGTGGCCTTCGGGCTGGAACAGAAGAAGCTGCCCAAGGCAGAAATCCGGCGGCGCGCGAGGGCAATGCTGGAGCTGGTGGAGCTGCCGGGCAAAGAGGATCGCTTGCCCTCACAACTG
>JALHUF010000701.1 GCA_022866195.1 Terriglobia bacterium | reverse complement strand
CGCTGGCGGTCGGGTCCGAGGATGAGCGGCAGGTGAGCGAACATGGGCGGCGGGGTGTCCAGCGCTCGATACATCAGAACCTGCTTTGGCGTGTTTGAAAGGTGGTCGGCGCCACGCACGACGTGGGTTACCCGCATGTCGAGGTCGTCGGCCACCACGCCGAGGTGGTAGGTTGGATTACCGTCGGAGCGCAAGAGAACAAAGTCTTCCAGGTCTCGATTCTCGACTCCGATGTCTCCGAAGACCTGGTCTTCAAAGCGGGTCCCGCCGGAGTCGGGAACGCGAAAGCGAATGGCGTGAGGGTGTCCCGCAGCGCGCCGGCGCTGGCGTTCGGAATCCGACAGATTCCGGCAGGCACCGTCATATTTCCACGGGCGGCGCGCAGCTTCGGCCTGGGCCCGCTTTGCTTGGAGTTCTTGGCTAGTGCAGAAACAGGGATAGGCCTGGCCCAGCCGCTCTAGCTCCGCGGCCATCGCGTGGTAGCGCGCCAGGCGTTCGGACTGATAGAAAGGCCCTTCGTCCCAAGTCAGCCCAAGCCACTCGAGGCTGCGCAGGATCGCGGTTACCAATTCGGGCTTTGAGCGGTCCACGTCGGTATCTTCGATCCGCAGGATGAAGACGCCGCCGTGGTGGCGAGCGAATAGCCAGTTGTAGAGCGCCGTGCGCGCCCCGCCCACATGCAGATAACCGGTGGGGGAAGGCGCAAAACGCACTCGAACGTCACCCATGGGCACTCGCTTCGGCATCTGCGGCACACACTAAAGGGGTGACCCCCTGTCAACCGAGCGAAGATGAGGGTTTGTCCCGCCAGACTCCCGCGTGCGCGCGCAGTTAGCGGTACAAACTCCCATGCTAAGCGATTTCCCTGGGGAAGGCAAAGAAAGCGTCGTCGGGTTACGAGCTGCGGGAGCCAGGGAGGGATGCAGAGACAGCACTTGGCGGCAGGTCGGGGGGACCTGCCGCCAAGGCAGACAGCGCCGCGACGCGAAAGGAGGCGGGACCCATGACGGCGCTGTGCGATCGTGCCTCGCTCTATTCTATTCGACAGGATTTCAGTTCGACTTGAGCCTTTCTTTACCTGCGCTGACCCGGAGACAGGCTTGACGCATGCCCTTTGGCGGCCGGCCGGGCCGCGAGCGTTCTTTCCTGGCAACCTGGGCACGCAGAACCCCCCGCGGGGCTTCCCCCGGCCTGGAGACCTCCGGGGCAGCTGAGCCTGCAGATAGGTGTTGACGGGGGGCGGAAGGTTCGCTATATTGCTCAAGCAGAGGACCGGCTCAGGCGGAGTGGCGTGGAGGCGGCACTTGCCCGTGCGGTCCGAGAGGAACCATCCTCTGCACCCATCGAATCAGCGCCAGGCGACGGGGGTAGGACACCGTAGCCCGCAGAGGTAGCCATCGGCGGCTAGATCGGTACGCGTTGCCGCCTGGAGAGCGCTGTGATGGGTACGAATCCTGGGTTCTTACCTTCAGGTTTCTCGCTGCCCTCCCTCGCTGTCTTCGTCCTGCTCATCTTGATTCTTCAGCGCTTGCTTCACCAGTACGCCGCGCGGAAGCGAACTGACGCAGAGCTGCTGAATTACTCAAACCTGCACCTGCTGGCTACCACGCTTTCCGCCACCGGCGATCTGAGAGAGATGGCAGAGCGGACGCTCGAGGGGATCCTGGAGGCCCTGGGCCTGACCCAGGGCTGTGTGTTGCTCCACCTTCCCAGCCCTGACGAGTTCAACTATTCCGCGGCCAGAGGCCTCTCCTATCAGAGCCTCACGCGTCTTTCGGAAAACCCTTTGCGCGATTACCTTCCGTGTTGCGGTCGGCGCTGGCGGAACCCGATGGTTTTCTCCGACTTGCTCGCGCCAGAGCTAACCAAGGCCTGGCACCGCGACGCGCTTTTCCAGGAGTTCCGTCAGCTCTTTAGTGCCGAAGGGTTGCGGACCCTGGTCGTGGCCGCCCTGCAAACGGAGAACGGTTCGTGTGGGGTGCTGGTGGTGGGCAGCCGCAAGGTAAGGAAATTTCGACCTGGGGAACTGCGGCTGATCCTGGGCATCAGCAACCAGATTTCTGTGGCGCTGGGCAATCGCTCCTTGCAGAGGGCGGCGCAACGTCACAACGAGGAATCAAAAATCCTCCCTCGCGTGGGCGAAGGCCAGATTTCTGTGGCGCTGGGCGAGCGCTCCTTGCAGCGGACGGCGGAACGTCACAACGAGGAGTCAAACATCCTCCCTCGCGTGGGCGAAAGACAGACTTCTGTGGCGCTGGGCGAGCGCTACTTGCAGAGG
>JALHUF010000700.1 GCA_022866195.1 Terriglobia bacterium | reverse complement strand
TCTCGCCGATGACCGCCGGACTCGCGGCCACGGTGACGCCGGCGGCTTCGAGGGCCGCGATTTTGTCGGGCGCGGTGCCTTTACCGCCGGAGATGATGGCGCCCGCGTGTCCCATGCGTCGGCCCGGCGGCGCCGTCCGGCCGGCGATGAATCCCACCACCGGCTTCTTCACGTTTGCTTTGATGAATTCGGCGGCCTCTTCCTCCGCCGTGCCGCCAATCTCGCCGATGACCACGATAGCGTGGGTTCCCGGATCGTCGTTAAACAACCGCAACGCGTCCACAAACGTAGTGCCGATGATGGGATCGCCGCCGATACCGATACAGGTGGACTGCCCGATGCCGAGCGCCGTGAGTTGGCCGACGGCCTCGTAGGTGAGAGTTCCGCTGCGCGAGACGACGCCCACGTGGCCCGGGCGATGGATGGCGCCGGGCATGATGCCGACCTTGCACTTTCCGGGCGAGATAATCCCCGGGCAGTTCGGCCCGATCAATCGCGTCCTCGTGTGCGCCAGGAATTGCATGACGCGGATCATGTCGAGCGTGGGGATGCCCTCCGTGATGGCCACCACCAGCGGCATGCCGGCATCGGCAGCTTCCATGATGGCGTCGGCGGCAAAGGCAGGCGGCACAAAGATGACGGAGACGTTCGCCCCGGTCCTGTCACGGGCCTCGCGCACGGTATTGAAGACAGGAATCCCGTCGACGCTCGAGCCGCCCTTGCCCGGCGTTACTCCGGCCACCACTTTCGTGCCGTAAGCTACAGCCTGCTGCGTGTGGAAGGTCCCTTCCCGCCCGGTGATGCCCTGGACGAGCAAGCGAGTATCTTCGTTAACTAAGATGGCCATCGGTACCCTGCCATTGGTGATTGCTGATTTGTGATTGGTGATTGCTCAACGCCCCTTCGCGGTTGTACGCGACGCGGCAAAGATTCGCACCAACTCGTTTGCCTCAGCCTGCAATTTTTCCAATCTACCTCTTCTTACAATGCCCGCGTCAATGAGCAACTCCAACCAGAATGCCGTCTCATCGGCCTCTTCGACGGTTATGCCGATCTTCGAGATAAAGTCAGCCCGCGACCTGGCCCTGCAAGCACTCCGGTAGTTGGCTGCTACCGCAGTTCCTGAGCGGAGAACCTGCTTACCCAAGACGCGCGCTTCTTCTGTCTTTGGCAGAGCACGAAACAGCCTGATAACCCGCAAGGCAAACGGTTTGGTTCTTTGCCGCAATTCTTCCGGACTGGAAATCATTCGCGTGCCGCTACTGCCAATCACAAATCACCAATCGCAAATCACAATTTGCTCATTTCTGGCCCGCCAGGGTCACGACTTTTTCTGCGGCGTCTTTCATGCCGCGGGCGACAGTGAAATTCAATCCCGACTCGCGCAGAATTGTCTGGCCCAGCTCGACGTTGGTCCCTTCCAGGCGCACCACGACGGGAACTCTGACGCCCAGGCTGCGCGCCGCGGCCACCACGCCGCTCGCCACGATATCGCAGCGCATGATGCCGCCGAAGATGTTCACGAGCACGGCGCGCACGTTCGGGTCGCTCAGAATAATCTCAAAGCCGCGGCGCACCTGCTCCTCGCTCGCCCCGCCGCCCACGTCGAGGAAATTGGCGGGCCGCCCGCCGGCGTATTGAATCAGGTCCATGGTGGCCATGGCCAGCCCCGCGCCATTCACCATGCAGCCAACGTTGCCATCCAGACGGATATAGCTCAAGTTGTAGTTGGAGGCCTTCACTTCCAGCGGGTCTTCTTCGTCCAGGTCGCGCAATTCGCGGATGTCTTTGTGACGGGAAAGCGCGTTGTCGTCGAAATTCATTTTGGCGTCGAGCGCCAGCAAACGGCCATCGCGCGTGACCACGAGGGGATTGATCTCCACCAGCGACGCATCCGTGGCCTCGAACGCCCGATAGATGGCCGTAAAGAATCGCGTGGCCTCGTTCACCAGGGCCGCATCCAGACCCAATCCGAAGGCCAGCTTGCGCGCCTGGAACGATTGGAATCCCACCGCGGGATCGATGTACTCCTTCAGGATTTTCTCGGGATGTTCGGCCGCGACAATTTCAATTTCCACGCCGCCTTCGCTTGAGGCCATGACCACAGGACGCGCCAGCGAGCGGTCAATGACGATCCCGAGGTAAAGCTCCCGGGCAATCTCCAGCCCTTCCTCGACCAGGACGCGGCGGACCACGCGACCTTCCGCGCCCGTCTGCAAGGTCACAAGTTTCCGGCCCAGCATCTCGTGCGCGAGGCGCTCAGCCTCCTTGGAATCCCGGGCGACCTCGATGCCTCCAGCCTTGCCGCGCCCTCCGGCGTGAATCTGCGCTTTGACAACCACGGTACTACCGAGGCGTTCGGCTACACTACGGGCTTCCTCGGCGGTGTAAGCTACGTCGCCCCGTGGCGTTGTCACTCCGAAGCGCGCCAGAATTTGTTTGGCTTGGTATTCGTGGATTTTCATCGAAGGACAGTTCTCAGTTGCTAGTTGCCTGTAACCGACGGTGGCAAGATGAAAGCCGCGGCAGGTTGCCACCTTAGGCCGCAATTGACGACCGGCCACGGACAACTGCCTACTGACCGAGAGTCTGCGCTACAATGCTAAACTCGCGCAGTTGCGAAACGCGGCAGTATAGGCAATCTGCAGCAAAAAAGCAACGAACCGCAGACCACGGTGCTCCGGTCGGATCAATGCAGATACGAACGGCAATCGAGAAGCTCGAAGGACATGAAAACCTGAGCCGCGCCGAGGCTCGCGCGGTGATGGAGGAACTGCTATCGGGCGCAGTGCCTGACCCGGAAATCATCGCCTTTCTCGTCGCCTTGCGCGACACGGGCGAGCAGGTCCCAGAACTAGTGGGCTTTGCCGAAGTCATGCGGGCGCGCGCCGTCGAAGATTTGCGCCAAGCCGGGGTTGATGTGGACGCCTTGGCGCGTGGCTCGCCCCTGCTGGACACCTGCGGGACAGGCGGCGATGCGCAAGGCACCTTCAACGTTTCGACAGCTACCGCGCTGGTTGCGGCGGCGGCGGGCGTGCGCGTGGCGAAGCATGGCAATCGATCGGTTTCCAGCCGCTGCGGGAGCGCCGACGTGCTCGAAGCGCTGGGAGTGGCGATTGATCTGCCCTTCGAGCGCCTCCCCGAATGCCTAGAAAAAGTCGGCATGGTTTTCCTTTTCGCGCCCCGCCTGCACCTGGCGATGAAGCATGTGATGAACGCGCGGCGGGCGCTGAAGACCAAGACCGTCTTCAACCTGCTCGGCCCGCTGACGAACCCCCTGCGGGCCTCGGTGCAACTGCTGGGCGTTTACGACCGCGCGCGTACGGAGATGATGGCGCGGGCGCTCACGGCGGTCGGCACACGCAGAGCGTTCGTCGTGGCGGCGCAGGATGGAATTGACGAGATCTCAATCTCTGGCCCTACCCAAGTTACCGAAACTGATGGCGTCGCCGTCACCACCCGCGAGATCGTTCCCGAGGATTTCGGACTGCCGCGCGCGCCCGCCGAGGCCCTGCGGGGCGGCGATCCCGAGACCAACGCCCGACTCCTGCGCCGCGTGCTCGAAGGCGAAGAAGGGCCGTTGCGCGACGTGGTTTTGGCCAATGCTGCGGCGGCATTGGTGGCCGCCGGGAAGGCGGTAGACTTTCGCCAGGGCGTTGCACAGGCGGCCGCGGCGATCGATTCCCGCGCGGCCCTGGGAAAATTGCACGCGCTCGTCACCTTTACACGACAATCCCCCCTGTGAGGCACCTGTGTTCCTATCCCTCAGACTGCGCCGGCTGCCTAAGCTGAGTCTGCTACCGTTCGCTCTGCTGGCGTCCGTCTGCGCGCTCGCGGCCGAGCCGCCGTCGAGCGCCTTGCTCGTCTGGCATTTTGAACAGGGCATCACCAACGCCTGGGGCGGTCACTACAACGCTTTCATGCGCGAGCCATCCTGGGCCCGCACCTATCTGGATTCGAGCGTTACCCGCTCATCTCCCGGCCACTCGCTGCGCATTACCGCGCATCGCGAGGCAGACGGATTTTGCAGACTCTGGATGGATTTCTATCCAGGGTCCGAGGCGCCACGCCAGTATCTGGATGCCAGCGCCTACCACTACCTGAGCTTTTGGATCAAGGGCCAAAAGGGAGGCGAGGACTTCGACATCGAGTTGACAGATGAGGCGAGCGTGGAGAACGAGGACTCCCGACCCCGGCGCCCCCTGCGCGCCTATCTTCCGCAAGGTGTCACCACCGAATGGCGGGAGGTGGTCATCCGGCTCATGGATTTTCGCGGCTTGGACCGGCGCCGGTTGGTTCGCCTGAGCCTGAGCATCACGAAACCGGGAGACTACCGATTCTATCTGGATGACATCGCGTTCAAGCGCCTGAAGACCGCCCTGGTGCCCGACGCCGCTCGGCCCAGGACGCCGTGGGCGGCCAAGGCTGTCGCCGACTTCCATCGGGCCATGTGGGTTTGGAATACCAACGATCTCCTCGACCCGGAGCAGCAAGAGGGGGCGAAGCGCTTCTTCGCCTTCTGTTCCGAAAACCAGATTGGGGAGATCTACCTGTCGGTGGAATTCGACCGCCGCGTAGCCGAGGGAGTTCCGCAGTATGAGATCCGCACTCCGGAACGATATCGGCCCTTCCTCGTGCGCGCACATCAGGAAGGCTTGCGGATCGAAGGTCTGGCCGGCACCCCCGAATGGGCGGGGCGCAGAAACCACCCGCACGCCCTCGCGGCCGTGGACACCATCCTGGCGTTCAACCGCGCCAGCCCCACCGGAGCACGCTTCGACGGCGTCCACTTCGACGTCGAACCCTACACGTTGGTGGGCTACTCCGACCCGCAGTATCGCCCGCAGATCCTGGTGGCTTTCCTCGAGATGGTTATACAGTGCGTGGCGCGAGTGCAGACGGAGCCGCACACGCGCTTCAGCTGCGACGTCCCGGCGTGGTTCTATCCGGCCGGCGGCCTGGAGCGGGAAAGACTGACAGTGACCTTCCAGGGCCAGGAAAAAACCGTGGGCGAGCACCTGACCGACTTGCTGGAAACCGTGACGATCATGGATTACACCAATCAGGCCGACGGGGCGAGGGGGATCATTGCGCGCGGCATTCCCGCGCTCAGCTACGCTGCGGCGCAAGGCAAGAAGATCGTTGTGGGGGTTGAAACCTTCTTGGAGAGTGATAGCACCATCTCCTATGTCTCCGGGCTTCCCACCGACGAGTTCCGGCGCCGCCTGGCCACCAGCGGTTTGTGCGACCGACTCTTCTTCGAGGACTTCCGCATGTCCGTCTTCTCCGACGACGTCAACATGCACATCGGGCTCTCGGCACCCCGCGAGATGAACGACACGAAGCGCGCAGCATACGAGAACGCGCTTCTCTGCCTTTCCCGGCAACTGGGCGCCGCTGGCGACCCCGCGCGTTACCCGGTCCAGCCCATCCTGGAGATTGCTCGTGCCGCCGTCGCCCAGGACCCGGAATTGAAAGGATTTGAGACCTTTGAAATCGCTGACCCCGAAACCCAGCGCAACGTCACCGGGTTTCGCACCGTGCGTCGCATGTCTCCCCGCATCACCTTCCACGGGCTTGGCCGCGAAGTCTTTGAAGAGGAGAGCCGCTCGGCCGTCGAGTGGCTCAGCACCCAGCCGAGCTTTGGCGGCCTGGCCATCCACTTCTATGAAAGCTACCGGGAACTTCTCGAAGGGAAATAGGAAGTCAGGAGCCAGGAGTCAGAATCCGCAGCTCGTGCGGCAGTGCCGAGCTTCCCCTACAGCTTCAGGAAATTGGCCAGCAGTTGCTTGCCGACGGCGGTGAGCACCGACTCAGGATGGAACTGGACGCCCTCAACTTTCATCTCCTTGTGGCGCAGGCCCATGATGAGCCCGTCAGACGAAGTGGCGGAGATTTCCAGGCAAGCAGGCAGGCTCGCGCGCTCCACAATCAGCGAATGGTAGCGCGTGGCAGGAAAGGGGTTGGGCAAGCCGGCGAAAATGGTCTTGCCGTCATGATGAATGTCGCTGGTCTTCCCGTGCATGATCTGCGGCGCGCGGACCACCTTGCCGCCAAAGGCCTGGCCAATCGCCTGATGGCCGAGGCAGACCCCCAGGATGGGCAGCCGACCCGCGAATTTCTTGATCAGCTCCAGGCAGAGCCCGGCCTCATTCGGGGTTTTGGGTCCCGGCGAGATAACGATCCGCTCCGGAGACATTCGCTCGATTTCTTCCAGCGTCGTCTGATCGTTGCGGCGCACCTCGATCTGCGCACCCAACTCCCCTAGATACTGCACTAGGTTATAGGTAAAGGAGTCGTAGTTGTCGATCATCAAGATCATCGGCGTCGCTTCTCTGCTTCAGGCCATTATATGCCGGAATTCACGTGCTTACCGAGGCGGCTTGAGCCCAGCGCAGGCTTGCGGTGAATGGTCACCGTCGGGGTGACAAAATATGTCAACCCTGACGTCTCCCGCCCGGCAAAACAGCACGTACTTTTTGGCCGTCTGCTATCCCTCATAGAAACAATGGCTTGCGAGCGTGTTTCAACACTCAGGGACCACCGGCCTTTGGCAACCGCCGTGCCTTAATACCCCTGGAGTTGTGGGATGGGAGGAGCTATGCGGCGAAGCGGACAAGGCTTTTCGATTGTGGATTTCCTGATCATTGTGGCCCTCCTGCTGATTGTCATCGGGATGTTTGGCCCGCGCCTGGCGCAGTCGCGCAAGAAGGCAAACAACACCGCCGTCGTGACTGCTCCCGCCCAAGCCCCCGTCCGCCCGGCACGCTGACATCACCCTCGAAACACCCGCCGGACAGCCTACAGGTAGCTGTAGCCAAACACGGTGTCGGGCAGCAGGACGTGGTCCTCCGTCCATTCATTCCACGCGGACAGGAAGACAATCTTCGGCTGGGCCGCGCTGGCCGCGGAGAAATATTGCGCGGCGCGCAGCAGACGCTCGTACTGGTCGGGGGTGCGCTCGGTGACCATGTGCGCGCTTGCGCCGAAGCGCGGGCTGTCGTCCCAGCCGACGGGGCAATCGGGAAAGAAAGGGACCGCTACCTTTGTGGCTGTCTCCTTCCAAGCGCGGATGCTGGCCAAGGCTAACTCGCCGTAAGGAGTCCGACCCCCCGGAGGTTTGCCGCCATACGTCCAGCCCGCCGTGTGGTAGAGCGTGGCGCTATCAAAGCCGAGGGCCTTCAATTCCGCCTCGTGCCCGCCATAGACGTGACTGGCCTGGAGGTGCAGGTCGCCCAGGCCCGCCTTGACGCTGCGCTCGCGCATTCTCTCGAAGGTCCGCTTCAGTTGGTCGGGGGAAAAAGTCTCGAGCAGCAGGTTCACATCAAAGATGGCAAAGACCGGCCGCCCCTCAATGCGCCAGTAGTTGGGCTCGCGAAAGTAGTGTTCAATGCAATAGTCGGTCACCTTCAGCATGTCGTCTTCGCCATGAAGCTGCGGGAGCAGCGGGGCGGCCTCGCGCGGCGAACGCGCCGGGTACACGTTGTTCCAGTGGTGATTGGCCCACATGAGAGCGAACTTGAGCTTCAACCGGTTGCGCGCCTTCAGGAAACCATCCTCAAGCTGCTCGTGGTAGAACATCGTCCCGCTGTGCCAGTACCAGTCGATCATCCAGACGTCGATGCCGAAGTTGGCGGCCGTCTCGATTTCCCGCTCCGCCCATTCCGGCTCGGCTTCGTTGAAATATCCCCAGAGCGGATATTTCGGAAAGAGGTGGCCGGGATAGAGGGGGCGCGAATTCTTGAGCGTTTCGAATTCCGTCCAGCCTTTGCCAAAGATCTTTTCCATGAAGGGGCTCGGATGCCAGCTCGGAAAGTTGTAGGCCACCACTTCAAACTTGATTCCCTTGAGTGAAGGCGTCGTGTCGATGGCTTGGCGCAGCTTCCCCTCCGTGAAGTAAGCTTCGGCGTCACCGGGATTGACGGCCGGCACGTTTGAGAAATTGGGGACCGCAAGCTGAGCGTTGTCCGACCCTGTTCCCGCCCAACCGCGCGTGGTGGCCAGCGCGGCGGCGGAACCACCAAGTGCCTGGAAGAATTTTCGGCGTTGCATCTTGGACCTCCGCAGTTTCATCTGCTACTCTGATGGCATAAAATAGCGCGTTTTCTATCGCGGGGCTCTGCTTTTAGCGGAGCGGGAGGAGAAAATGCCCAAACCTGGACGGCGATCTTTTCTCAAGACCGGATTTCTGAGCTTGGCGGGCGTCGCTTCCTTCAGCCAGCCCGGCACGGGAAAGGCCGAGGAACAGAAGGAATCTGAAACACCTCCTCCTTTCAAGCTGGGTTTAGTCACCTACGAGCTGGCGAAGGATTGGGACATCGAAACCATCATCAAGAATTGCGAGGCGACGGCTTTCGCAGCCGTGGAGTTGCGCACCACGCATAAGCACGGCGTGGAGCTTGCTCTCGGCAAGGCGCAACGCGCGGTAGTGCGCAAGAAGTTCGCCGGCTCGCGTGTGCGTCTGCTAAGCCTCGGCTCGACCTGCGAATACCACTACGCGGATCCCGCGCTGGTTGAGAAGAATATTGAGGAGACTCGCCGTTGGTGCGAACTGGCCAAGGATCTCGGCGCGCTGGGCGTCAAGGTTCGCCCCAACGGCTTCGTGAAAGGCGTGCCCCAGGAGAAGACGCTGGAGCAAATCGGCCAGGCGCTCGAGAAGTGCGGCGAGGCGGCGCGCAACGCGGGCGTCGAGATTTGGCTGGAGGTCCACGGCGAGGGTACCCAACACCCTCCGCACATCCGCCGCATCATGGAGATCTCGAATCATCCCGCGGTCGGCATCTGCTGGAACTCGAACGACGCCGACGTGGTGAATGGCTCCGTCAAGGAATACTTCGAGCTGCTCAGGCCCTGGCTGCGCAACTGCCACATCAACGAACTGTGGCGCTCTCCCTCGCCGTGGGGAAGTGCGGCCGGACAGCCGCCGGATAAAGTGAATCCGGGCTTCCCGGATTACGCCCAGCCCTATCCTTTTCGCGAACTCTTCAGCCTGCTCCGCGCTGCCGGCTACAACCGCTACACACTGGCGGAAGTCCCCCAAAGCTGCGAGCCCATTCGGTTCATGCGGTACTATCGGGCGTTGTGGGAGCAACTGGCGAAGTGAGGAGAGAAGGAGTCAGAAGTCAGAAGCCGACGCACCACGGGCGCGGAAAGTGATGTGCAAGGAGGCAAATACCAGGTTTCGTATTGCGGCGACCTCGAAGCACGAGGTTAGGCAAGGCTGAGCATTCGGACAGCCTCTGCAACCATGAATATTATTCCCGTCACGCTTGAAGGCAAAGTTGTCCGCCTGGAGCCATTAAGCCTGCGGCACCACGAGCAGTTGTGCGAAGTCGGGCTGGAAGAGGAGATCTGGCGCTGGATGCCCCAGCCGGTGCGCACGCCCGAGGAAATGCGCGCCTTCATCGAGGCCGCGCTCGCCTGGCAAGCGGCGGGAACCGCCTTGCCCTTCGCTACCGTCGAGAAGGCCACGGGCCGCGCCATCGGCAGCACGCGCTTCGGAAACATCGACCGTGTGAACCGTCACGTGGAAATCGGCTGGACGTGGCTGGGGCTCAAGTGGCAGCGCACCGCCGCCAACACGGAAGCCAAGTACCTGATGCTGCGCCACGCCTTCGAGACCTGGGGCTGCCTGCGCGTGGAGTTCAAGACCGACGCGCTCAACGAACGCTCGCGCCAGGCCCTGCTGCGCATCGGGGCCAAAGAGGAAGGCGTCTTCCGCAGCCACATCGTCACCGCCAGCGGTCGCCTCCGCGATTCGGTCTATTACAGCATCATCGCTGCGGAGTGGCCGGCAGTAAAAGCCCATCTGGAAGAGAGCTTCTCTCGCTCGTGAAGGATAGGAACGCGGGGTGGGCAGCTTTTCGTCTTTGCCCCATGCCAAGGTGACTGCTTTCATGTCTGGAAGCTCCGCGCTTGCCTGTATCTCTCCCCGATTCGAAAAGCGCCGCCGATTATGCGGACCAGCATATCCGCTTGACATGGCTCATTTCACAGGAGGAGAATTTGCGCGTATTCTCTTACCGAGGTTGCAGTCTGCTCAAAAGACCCGAAGTACGTGGGGAGCTGCGCTGCGCATCTGCTGCCGCAGGGGCCGGGTAGCTGGTTTGTGCGCGCCGGGGGGCCAGAGGGCGCGAGTAGGCAGGGCTACCCAGTAGGGCAGGTTGTGGCGTCCGGAAGCTCGCTTCTGGGGAGGTGAAACGTGGCAGGGTACCGCTTGCTGCTCAGGCCCTTGCGGGTCGTTGCTTCGCTGTTGCTGGTTGTGTGGTTGTGCTGTCCCTGGCCAGCGTACTCGGCCAACACCTTTACTGAACCGAACGGCAGGTTCACCGTGGACCTTCCCGACGGCTGGAAGCTGGGTTCGTCGCAGCAGGGACTCGCCTACGCATTCGAGGGACCCGGAGCTGCAAGGTTCTTGATCGTATGGATGCCAGACACAGACAAGGCTGGATTGTTGTCCACTGGCCGGTCAATGGTGAAAGCGGCAATGAAGGGGGTGGATCAGGAAGGTGGAGCTGTGGACCTTGAGGTCAATGGAAACCCGGCTGGGTGGGCTGTATTTCGAGGCAAAACCCAAGGACTGCCCCTGGTTGCCCTGTTGGGCACCATTTCTTTGAGCCGGTGCGGCACTTCAGGCCAAGTCAAGCGATGCGGGGTTGTCTTCATGGGAGTTATTCCCCAGAATGAGCGCGGCCAATGGCAAAGCCAAATTGAAACAGTATTCAGGAGCATCCGGGATGCTGACTCTCCGGCGACACGCGACGAAAAGGGCACGGCGCTCACCGGTGCCGAACCGGGGAAGAAGGGCGAGTCGGAGCAAACAGTCCCGGGAAGGGAGGAATTGCCAAAACCCGCTTCCTCAGCTCCTAAGGTCAACGTGATGGATCCGGCCCCGACAGCTGCCGGCTCAGTTGCGGAGGTGACCGAGTCTCCCATCACTGTCCGCGGAGTCGCCAGCGACGAACATGGCATCCGCGGCGTACAGGTCAGTGGGCAGCAGGCAAGGATCGAAGCGTCCGGAGACATTCGCGCTGTGCAATTCTCTTACAGCGGGGTCGAGTTGCAGGAAGGCTTGAACCGGATCCCAGTCGTCGCGACAAACGTTAATGACCAGCGCACGGAAGTAATCTTGTCCGTATGGTTGCGCAAGACTCCCTCCGCGCAGTCGCCGCGCAAAGGACTGAGCGAGTCAGATATCGTGGACCTGCTCGAGAATTACGTGCCTCCGCAACGAGTGGCTGCGGTCGCCCGCGAGAAAGGAATTGACTTCGCCGTGAGTTCAAGGGTCGAGGAGCGGTTGCGCAAAGCAGGCGCGGATGATGCCCTGATCCGAACTCTCCGCGAACTGTTGCCGAAGGAATAGGTAGACACCAGCTCTGTCGGCACGTGGGGGCCACCGCTGCTACAGGCTTCCGCCTGCTGGCGCATAGCCGCGGTCAGCGCTTTTCTCACCGTGGGCCTTGTCACGATGCAACCACCATAGAGACGTTCCGGTGGAACGTCTTCGAGACGGCCCGCCGGGACCGGTAGCCCGCTGCTACAAACCCTTTTCTGCCAGTTCGAAGGCCTTGAGGACGGCTTTCGCCTTGTTCATGCATTCCTGATATTCGAGGGCGGGAACAGAATCGGCGACGATGCCGGCGCCGGCCTGCAAGTAGGCCTTGCGGTCTTTGATGAGGACGGTGCGAATGACGATGCACGAGTTCAAGTTGCCGGAGAAGTCCAGGTAGAGCACGGAGCCGCCGTAAAGGCCGCGGCGGGTTGGCTCCAGCTCATCAATGATTTCCATGGCGCGGACCTTGGGCGCGCCGGTCAAGGTACCGGCGGGAAAGCAAGCGGCCAGCGCGGCGTAACTGTCGGCGTCCGGGCGCAGGCGGCCCTGGATGGAAGAGACCAGGTGCATCACGTGCGAGTAGCGCTCGACGAACATGATCTCCTTCGGGCGCACGGTCGAGAACTCGCAGACGCGGCCGATGTCGTTGCGCCCCAAATCCACCAGCATGATGTGTTCGGCGCGCTCTTTTTCATCCGCGCGCAATTCCCGCTCCAACCGCTGGTCTTCTGCCTCGTTCTTCCCGCGCGGGCGGGTTCCGGCGATGGGCCGGTACTCGACTTCGCGGCCTGTCACCTTCACCAGCATCTCGGGCGATGAGCCGAGGATGGTGGCGTCGCCCAGGCGCAGAAAATACATATAGGGAGAGGGATTGACCGCCCGCAAGGCGCGGTAAACCTCAAAGGGCGCCACGCGCACGGGCACTTCCAGCCGCTGCGAAAGCACTCCTTGGAAGATGTCGCCGGCGCGGATGTATTCCTTACCGCGCTCGACCATGGCCTCATAGCGCGCCCGCGTCATGTTGGCGCGCACCCGCAACGGCCCGCGCGGGCGGCGGAAGCGCGGCAGTCGCAAAGGACGAAGGAGCTGGCGTTCCACGCGCCCGAGATGCTCGACGGCCGCATCGTACTTCGCGCGCAGGCTTCCCGGCCCCTCGTCGGTGAGCACGTTGGCGATCAGGTAGAGCCGGTGCTGGACGTGGTCGAAGGCCACCAGGCTCGCGAAGTCCATGAACACCGCGTCGTCCAATTCCACATCGGGGGCGACGCGCGCCGGAAGCCGCTCGAGCATCCGGACGGTTTCGTAGGAGAGGTAGCCCACGGCACCGGCGGAGAACGGCGGCAACCCCGGCAGCGGCACGGGGTGATATTGCGCCCCCAGGTGGCGGAGATAGTCGAAGATGTTGCCGGACTCTTGCGCTTGCCGCGCGCCTCGCGCCAGCGTAATGCGGTCGCCCCGGCAGGAAATCACCTGGAAGGGGTCGACGCCGAAAAAAGTGTAACGCCCGACGTGCTCGCCTCCCTCCACACTCTCCAGCAAGAAACTGTAGGGGCGGGTCTTAGACCCGCTCGGGGTTTGCGGGGCCACCTTCAGGAAAGCCGCGACGGGACTCAGCAGGTCCGCCACAATCGCGCGATAGACGGGGACCACATTGCCGCAGCGCGCCAGGCGCTGGAATTCGGCGAAGCTTGGCTGGGCATCAGGCATAAAGAAAGTCAAAAAGCAAAAGGTAAAAATCAAAAATGAGCAGCGAGGAACGCGTTTCCGCAGGCCGTCTTACTTTTGCCTTTTGATTCTTGCCTTTTGATTTGCGCTTCCTATGTGGCCGGGGAATGGTCGAGCGCTTGGCGAACTGCCTGCTCCATAAGCGCCCGCGGAGCCGCCAGGCCCGTCCAGATTTCAAACTGCCGGGCGCCCTGCGCCACCAACATTTCCAGGCCGGAGATCGTGGTCAAGCCCCGGCCGCGCGCTTCCGCCAAGAAACGAGTTTCCAGGGGATAGTAAACCATGTCGAAGACCACGCGGACGCGCAAGCGGGCGAGGTCGATGGGCATGGCGTCCACCTGGGGAGGCATGCCGACCGGCGTGGCATTGATCACGGCATCGACGTCCAGCCCTTCAGCGCTGTCCCAGGGAACAACGCGCGCGGCCGTGCGGCGCGCCAGGCGCTGGGCCGCGGTCTCGCGCCGCGCCGCAATAAACAGTTCTGCGCCCTCAGCCCGCAGAGCGTAGGCCGTCGCCCGCGCCGCGCCTCCCGCCCCCAGAATCAGGATGCGGCTTCCCGCCAGCCGCAAGCGCTTGGTAAGCACCTCCACCACAGCCGCCGCGTCGGTATTCCACCCCATCCATTTGCCGTGCTGGATTGCAACCGTGTTGCAGGCGGCGATGCGGGTGGCGAGCTGGTCGAGCCAGTCGAGGTGGCGAATAATGGCTCGCTTGTAAGGCATGGTGACGCTGAAACCCAACAGCCCCATGCGCCGCGCAAAAGCCAGGAAGTCCCCGAGCCGCATCGTCTGACAGGGCAAATAGATGGCGTTGACGTGCTTGGCCTGAAAGGCCGCATTCTGCATCGCTGGGGAGAGCGAGATCGCCGCGTGCGAACCTACCACGCCATACAGCTGCGTGCGACGGTCCAGGTGCTCAACGCGATAACCCCAGCGCATGAAATCCGCAGGGATCTGCCCCGGCGCCAGACCCAGATGGTTGCCCGCCGACCCGTAGGTGAACGGGCAGCCCCATTGCAAGGCCAGAAGACGAGACGGCAGGCCAGAAGGGCCTAACCCCAGCGAGACCAGCTTCGGACTGCGCCGCGCGTGGGCTTTAGTCAGGCGGTGCATGCGCAGGTTATCCTGGAGCTCGCGGGCGAAACTCGCAATCTTCACCACCTGCGCGGGCAGGCGCGCCAGTCGGCGGTAGATGGGTCCCAGGGGCGGAGTCCGGCGATAGTTGTGATAGGAAACGATGACCTTGGCGGGACGAAACTGCCGGAGGAGGCTAGCTCCAACACGATTCACGGACTCGATTTCCACATCCACCCACTGACAGCCGGCACGCACGGCGGCCTGGAGGAGGGCAACTTGCTGGTCCACTCCTCCCTGGAACTGACCCCCGGCCTCCGCACGACGGCAGGTGGCAATGACCTGCGGAGAATGCAGGCGGAGAAGCATCTGGTGGAGATGGGTTTCAAGCTCGTTGAACTCGCGCAGATAATCCAGGCGCAGCTCGTAGCCAAGCGGCGAGCCGCTCACGCGAGTCGCTGCGGCTTCCATGCCATCCAGGCTTGGAGCTCCTACAGAAACGAAGATGCCAGGCATTCCAGCCTTAGCCAAACTACCGCCCTCGGGCCTTGACAAAGTCCGAACTTAACCCTTCAGAATATAAGATTTCCGGATACTTTTTGGCAAGCAATTTGCGCAGCCCAAAACCACTCTCCCTGCGGCTTCTCCCCGACAGGTTCCGACCAACCCGTTTATTTACAATAGGTTAACGCCATCTCGTCTGTCGCGCCCCGCCAGCTTTGACCCTAATCCATTCAATCCCTGACGCTTACTATTCATCCCGGCGACGGCCTTACCGGCACCCCCCCGGTTCCTCGCCTGTTGGTTTTTCTGAGGTGGGAATTCTGGGTCGCGCCGTCCGAGCGGCCCGGGTCTCCTGCTTGCCCGAGCCAAGTGGCGTTCACTGCTCTTCCAAGGGGCGACATTTGATATAGTAGCGCGGCTTCACGAGCGTCGTGCGCGCTCGCGGCGTGGAGCCAACCTATCGCTATGAGGTATTGATGAGATTGCGTGCGACTCTGCTGACCTTACTCCTGGCTGGCTGCGCCTTTCCGGCAGTAGCCCAATCTTCCCTGGAGGCTCACATTCGCACGATCCCCTGGGAGCGTTACCAGGACCAGGCGGTGCGCTTGATGCAGGACTATCTCCGCCTCGACACGTCGAACCCTCCGGGTAACGAGCTTGTGGCCGCGGAGTTCTTCCATCGGCTTTTCGACCAGGCGGGCATTCCGAACACCATCTATGTGTCGGCGCCCGGCCGGGGCAACATCTATGCCATCCTCAAAGGCAGCGGCGCGCTACGCCCCCTGGTCCTGCTGAACCATATGGATGTGGTGAGGGCAGAACCGAGGAACTGGAAAGTCCCGCCCTTCTCCGGTGAGATTGTGGACGGGGAGATACACGGCCGGGGCGCTCTGGACATGAAGGACGAGGGGTTGCTCCAGGCGATGGTGGTGCTGATCGCCGCGCGCGAGCACCTGCTGCTCCAGCGAGACCTCATCTTCCTGGGGACGGCTGACGAGGAAGTGGGCGGCACGGGAAGCGCCTGGATGCTGGAGCATCACCCGGAATTGGTGCGCGGCGCCGAGCACCTAATCACCGAAGGTGGGGACAACCTGAAATATCCGGACCACGGCACCATCTACGGCATCGGCGTGGGGGAGAAAGCTCCCTTCTGGATTCGCATGACAACCCCCGGACGGGGCGGCCACGGCTCGATCCCCATTGCCGACTCGGCCACGCACCGCCTGGCCCGCGCCATGCAACGCGTAGTCGATTGGCAAACGCCCATCCGCCTGCTTCCCTCCGTCGAGCAGTACTTCCATCAAGTCGCGCAACTGCAAAAGGAGCCGCGGGCCTCACAATTTCGCAACATCCGCCAAGCGCTTGAGGACCCCGCTTTCGTGAAGGCTTTGACCCAGGATGAAGATTACAGCTACCTGCTCCGCGATACGGTTTCGCTGACCGTGCTCAAGGGCAGCGAGCAGACGAACGTCATCCCCGACACCGCCTATTGCGAGTTGGATGTCCGGCTGCTCCCCGGCCAGAAACCGGAGACCTTTCTGGCACAGTTGCGTGCCGTGGTGGCTGACGACCGGGTACAGCTGGAGCCCCTCAGCAGCTTCCGCACACCCAACGCCTCGCCCACCGACACAACTCTTTATCGGATTATCGAGCAGGTGGTGCACGAATATAACCCGCAAGCGCTGGTCACGCCGACACTCAACAGCGGGTACACCGAAAGCCAGATGTACCGCCCCCTAGGCATTGCCTGCTACGGTTTCGCTCCCCTTGAACTGACTCCGGAGCTGGACTCCACTCAGCACGCGGCGAATGAGCGTGTCCCGGTGGAGCAGATTCGGCGCGGAGTGAAGATGCTTTACGAAGTAGTGGCGCGAGCGGCCAACGAGTAGAAGCAGCGGCGATGAAACGCGAGTTCCCGGATCATCCTGTCGTGGGCGTGGGCGGCGTAGTCATCCGTGGTGGCAGCGTTCTCCTGATCCGCCGCGGGCGCGAGCCGCTGAAGGGCCAGTGGTCCATCCCGGGCGGGTTGCTCGAACTGGGCGAGGAATTGGCCGCAGGCGTGCGCCGCGAATTGAAAGAGGAAACCGGGCTCGAGGTGGAACCGCTGGAAGCCCTCGCGGTGTTTGACCGCATCTTCCGGGAAGGCTCGCGCGTGCGCTATCACTACGTGATTGTCGATTACGCTTGCCGCTGGAAACGCGGCCGGCTGCGTCCGGCCTCCGACGTCCTCGCCGCCCGCTGGGTGCGCCGCGCGGACTTGCCCCAATACCGCCTCGGCGAGAAAGCCACCTCGGTCATCCTGAAAGCGTTCGAGTTCTTCAAGAAGCGAAAAGCCTCGTAGCCCGCAGAGGAAGCCTGGCGGCGCAGGAACGCCGCCCTCTGTTTCCCAAAAGCGAAAAGCCCCTGGCGCTGCGCGGACCGCAGAGCCAGGGGCTCGGGATACTGATGGGGATTAGCAAATTCGTCGTTTGACGAATACGGCGCTGACCGGCGCCTTGCCACTCATCCTCTCTTCGCTAAGGAGAGGTCCTTACAAACGCGCGCTAGCGAGCGCCTATGCCTCAGCACCCTCGCTAAGGTCACTTTCGTTTGGCATGGATCACCTCCTTTCTAGCGTTGCCGGGATGATAGAGAGCAGGCCTCCAGCGCGTCAAGGAAAATCGAGCGCCCGGAGGCCCACTCAGGGCCGATATTGTCCGGTGGCGGCGCGCCAGCGCAGCGCGAGAAGATCCAGGAACATCCGCACGGCGTCGCGCAGGAAGCGCACCTTGGTGGCAGGATTGTCATTCCAGCGCACGGGCACTTCTATGACTTTGCCTCCGAAGCGCTCGATCAGGAACAATACTTCAGGGTCGAAGCCGAAGCCGGTCACGCGCTGCAGCTCAAAAGCGCGGCGAGTGGAGGGGCGGCGAAAGAGTTTCAGGCCGCACTGAGTGTCGCGGATCTTAAGTCCCGTGAAGAGGCGCACCAGATGGTTGAAGGCACGGCCGGCAAATTCGCGCCACCAGGGCTGGCGGACTCCGATCAGCCGCCGCTGGAGCGCTCGTGAGCCCACGGCTGCGTCAGCGCGCGAAGATTCCAGAGCTGCCAGCAGCTTATTCGCCTCCTCGATGGGCGCGGAGAGGTCAGCGTCCGTGAAGAGCACGAACTCACCGCGCGCCTCCAGCACGCCGCGCCGCACGCTGAATCCTTTGCCCCGATTGGGCTCGTTCCGCAGGACGCGCACGGCGGGATGATGCCTCTGCACCTCCTGGAGAATGTCCGGGGTCGGGTCGGTCGAGCCGTCGTCCACGACAATCAGCTCGCCAGGGTAGTTCCGGGACTTCAGGTATTGTCGGACCTTTTCCAGCGTGCTTCCGATGCGCAAGGCTTCGTTGTAAGCGGGAATCACGATGCTGAGGAACGGTTCCGCCATCGGGGAAAACTATACGAAGTCAAGCCTGGATAGTCAAAAGGCTCTCGAGGGAAGATGGGCATGTACGACTGGCTATTGACAATCCTGGAAATCCCTCGCGCCTGTCGAACGTGATCCCCCGCGCCCAAGGGCATTCGCCTGTTACCAGAAACGGTCCGGTTTTTCGGGCCAAGCGTGTTTTCCAATCAAGGGAACAAACTGGCAGGGGTCGAGGAGCCGCGTGGCTACTTCGCTGCCGCGTTTGAAGATCAGTTGGAGGTCTTGGTGCAGGAGGTCGCCGACGGGGATCACCATCCGCCCGCCGCTATCGAGTTGGTCCAGCAGGGGCGGAGGGACGACCGGCGCAGCCGCGGTGACCACGATGACCTGGTAAGGCGCAGCCGCGGAGTAGCCCTCGGTTCCATCGCCGCAGATCACCTCGATGCCCTTGTAGCCCAGGCGCGCCAGCCGGTCGCGCGCGGACTCCGCAAGCTGGGGATTTCGTTCCACCGTGTACACCGTCGCGCCCAGATACGCCAGGATTGCCGCCTGGTAGCCCGTTCCCGTCCCCACCTCCAACGCCTTATCGCCCGGCTGGACCCGCGCCGCCACACTCATGGCGGCCACAATGTAAGGCTGGGAGATGGTTTCCGATTCGCCGATGGGCAAAGGGCGATCATCATAAGCCGAGGCCAGGTAGGCGGGCGGCACGAATTCGTGGCGAGGTACCTGGAACATCGCCTCCAGCACCTTCTCGTCACGGATGCCGCGGCGCCGGATTTGGTACTCGACCATGGCACGGCGCGCCGACTCAAACGGTATCGTGTCCTTTGCAGTGTCCAAGGCAGGTGCCCTTCGACTCAGAACTCAGCCAAGCAGCGGTAAGACACAGAGCGTCCGGGCTCTCGCGACGTATTATAATCGTCCCGCAAAGCCTCCGAGTCCAGCCATTTTTCACCTAAGCAGGCGCGCCCCCCAGAGCCGACGGCACAAGGCCGCCCGGCCCAGGCGCGAGAAGGTTATAATGCAGACGGTCAGCCACCCCTGAGGCCAAAACGGGTGCGGACGGTTTGCGATGAACCGCGAAAAATACTCTCGCCAGATCCTGTTTCAGCCCATCGGCGCGGAAGGACAGGAAAAGCTTCTGCAGAGCAAAGTAGTCATCATCGGCTGTGGAGCTTTGGGGACCGCCCAGGCTAACGCGCTGGCACGTGCTGGCGTGGGGCGGTTGC